>DATMQU010000103.1:0-9866 GCA_035566715.1 Vicinamibacteria bacterium | reverse complement strand
GAGTCGGAGGTGGGGTTCCCGAAGGGTCCTTGGGCGTCCACCAGGACCGGCCGCCCCTCCACGTTCACCGCCCCCTTGCGGATGCCCTCGTATGCCTCCCCGGCCGCACCGCGGCGCAGGCGCACGGGAGGGCGGATCTGGTCCAGGTCGTAGAGGCCGAAGGGCAGCTGGTAGCGCAGGGAGCAGAGGTTCATGGCGTCGACCAAGGTGTTGATCCGGAAGAGGCCCTCGCCCTTGAGGGCGCGCCGCAGGAGGGCTTCGTTTGACGGGCGGGTCTTGGTGGGATCGAGGCCCAGCGCTTTGTAGAGCGCCCGGGCGTCGCCCGCCCCCGGGACCTCGCTGCTCGTCCCTCCCCCGTAGCGGGCCTTCAGGTCCGAGCAGTAGGCGTCGACCTCGGCGGCCAGCGCGGCGTCGGCGTCCTGGACGGCGACCCCGTGGAGGGTGAGGATACCGAGCCGGACCCGTCCCGCGAGGTCGGCGTCGATCGCCACGTCAAGGGGCACCGCTTCCATCGCGCGTCTCCTCTGTCGCTCCTGACTTCCGGGAGAGGGCATACCCGGAGGCGGCCCAAAGGCCCCGCCGCCCGGGGTCCTTCTCCGCTTCCCCGAGCATCACATGAAGCGGTGCCGGGAGAGGTCCAGTGGAGGCTAGGGGCCGACCAGCCGGGCCGCGATCTCGTCGAGGGCCGCCATCGCCTCTTTGGGCTCGGGGTGGTGGTTGACGAGGAGGGCGAAGGCGAGCCGGTCGCCCCCGCGGGTGCTGGCGTAGCCGGCCAAGGCCTGGGCGAGGTGGAGGGTCCCGGTCTTGGCGGCCAGGCGACCCTGGGCGGGCGTCCCCCGCATCCGGCTCTTCAGCGTCCCGTCCACACCCGCCACCGCGAGCGACTCCCGAAAGGCCAGGGCGTGGGGGTGGCGGTCCATGGCCGCGAGGAGGCCGACGAGGCCGTGGGGGCTAAGGACGTCGGAACGCGAGAGCCCGGAGCCGTCCCTGAGCTTCCAGGCGTCCGCCCGCACGCCCATCCTCTCCAGAAAGTCCTTCACCGCCTCCAGGCCGGCGGCGACCGTGCCCTCCCCCTTCACCCGCAGGCCCAGGAGGCGGAGCAGGATCTCCGCCTGCAGGTTGTGGCTCTCCTTGTTCACGATCTTCAGAACCTCCGCCAGGGGCGGGCCATCGTGGGTGGCCAGGACGCGGAGGCCCTCCGGGAGCGGGCCGGAGGAGGTGTCGAGGGCGCCCATCACGTGGATCCCCTTGGCCTCCAGGATCTCCGCGAAGACGGTGGTCGCGTAGCGGGCGGGGTCCTCGAGGGCCACCCAGCCTTCCCAGTTGGGGCCGGCCAAGGGATGGGTGCCGGACATGCGGATGGTGTTCGTGCCCGGATCCCGGACGAGCGTGAGGTCGCTCTTGGTCCCAGCGGGGGAGGTGGTCGCGGTCGAGATCACGCGGTAGTACGCCGAGAGGGGGCTGCGCTCCAGAACCACGGGGTCCCCCGCGCGCTCCCCGGGAGCGACCGTGAGCTGGGCGCAGCCGTCGTTCAAGGAGAGGGCGGAGACCTCCGATCCGTACCACCAGACGAGGTCCTCCCACCCCCAGTCCTCCCCCCGGCGCTCGCCCTTAAAGGCCCCCTCGTGACCCACGAGCCGACCCTCGATCCTCCGCACGCCGGCCGCGCGCAGGCCCTCCGCCAACTCCTCGAAGGCGGCCGTCGGTCCCCCGTGGCTGTAGCGGCCGGAGAGGGCGGGGTCGCCCCGCCCCACCAGGTACACGTCTCCCAGGATGCGGCCCGCGCCGTCCTGGCGACCGCCCGTCTCCACGCTGGTGCGGATGCGGGCCTCGGGGCCGAAGGCGTCGAGGGCGGCCGCGGTCGTGACGAGCTTGAGGGTGGAGGCGGGCTGGAAGTTCTTCTCGGCGTTCCGGGCGTAGACGAGCTTCCCCGTCTTCAAGCTGCGCACCTCGATCCCCCAGAAGGCGGGGGCCAGCGCGGGGCGGTCGAGGATGCGGTCGATCGCGGCCGCGAGCGCGTCGGGGGCGGGGGCGGCGCTCAACCCCCCCCCCGAAAGAGCGAGCACGACCAGCGCGCCCGCCAGGCCGCCTCGCTTCATCGCCTCAGGCCTCCCCGCCGCCCACGATCCGTCGCACCTCTTCGGCCAGGGCCTCCGCATCCCGCCCGGCCAGGGGGATCGCGGGATGGACCCTGAGGTGCACGGTCCCCGGCCGCAGCGTCCGGATGCCCTGAGGCACCACCGCCTTCACGCCCAAGAGCGACACCGGAACCACCGGCACCCCCGCCTCCGCGGCCAGGACGAAGCTGCCCCGCTTGAACGGCCGCACGCGGGCGTCGGGGCTGCGGGTTCCCTCGGGGAAGACGGCGACGCTCGTGCCCCCGCGGATCCTCTCCGCGGCCGCCCCCAGGCTCCTGCGGGCCCGGAAGGCGTTGGCGCGATCGATCCCGATGTGGCCGCCCAGGTAGAGCGCCCACCCGAGGATGGGGATGAGATAGAGCGAGCGCTTGTGGATGATCCGGAAGTCCACGGGCAGGTAGCCGAACAGGATGGGGATGTCGAGGGCGCTGCCGTGGTTGGCCGCATAGACGGCGGGCCCGGGGGGAACGTTCTCGCTCCCCCCGACCTCCACCCGCACGCCCAGGGCGCGCAGGATGATGCGGGCCCAGGAGCGGGCCAGGCTGCGGCCGACGCGGCCGCTGCGGTCCCCAAGGCCGGCCAGCACGGCGGCGGCGCCGAAGGCCAGGGTGCAAAGGGCGATGACCGGGACCGCGAGGAGGGCCCTCACCGCCGCGGTCGCGGTTCAGTCGACCTTGCCCGCGGGGGCATCACCGGCCGGGGCCGGCTCGGGGGAGGAACGCGCCTGATCCACGGCGTGCCCCTCCGGGGCCGAGGCGGCCACCGCCGCGCGCTCCGGGGGGGTGAACCGCTCGTCCCGCCGGTCCGACTCCCGGCGGTCGCCCCGGTAGTCGCGCCCGTTTCGTGTCTCCCGCCGCTCGGGGGAACGGAAGCGGCCGCTGTCCTCCCCCTGGGCGGGGGCTTCCGCCCAGCGGCAGAAGATCATCTTGCCCGCGGTGGTTTGCAGCACGCTCGTCACCGTGACCTCGATGGTCCGGCCCATGGCCTTCTTCGCTTGGTCCACCACCACCATGGTCCCGTCGTCCAGGTAGGCCACCCCCTGGCCGGCCTCCTTGCCTTCCTTAATTATGAAGACGCGCAGGACCTCACCCGGGAGCACCACCGGCTTCAGGGAGTTGGCCAGCTCGTTGATGTTGAGGACGGCCACCCCCCGGAGCTGGGCCACCTTGTTCAGGTTGAAATCGTTGGTCACGATCTTCCCGTTCATGCGCCGGGCCAGCTCGATCAGCTTGAGGTCCACCTCCCGGATCTCCGGGAAATCGGTCTCCACGATCTGCACCTGGACGTTCGACATCTTCTGGACCTTCTGGAGGATGTCCAGGCCGCGCCGGCCGCGGTTGCGCTTCAGGGAGTCCGACGAATCGGCCACCTGCTGGAGCTCCCGGAGCACGAACTGGGGGACGACGAGCGTGCCCTCCAGGAAGCCGGTCTCGCAGATGTCGGCGATGCGTCCGTCGATGATCACGGAGGTGTCGAGCACCTTGTATTGGTGGAGGCGGGAGGAGTCCTTGAAGGCGGCGATGATGCGGGCGGGCTCGAACCACTCCCCCTTGCGCCCCCCGATGACGATCCCCATGTAGACGAGGAACACGATGAGGAGGGCGTGGATGAAGTGCTCGGCCACGAGGTCCAGGCCCTCCATCGCCCCCCACACCAGGCGGGCCCCGAAGAGGCCGATCACCCCCCCCACCAAGGAGCCCACCAGGCGATGGGCGGGCACGTTGCGGAGCTTCACCTCGAGGGTGATGAGACCCATGGCCGCGATGAGTCCGAGGGTGACGCCGGCTAGGGGCTGGCCGGGGATGGGGGTGTAGAACCAGCCGGCGTGGGCCAGGAGGGCGACCACGAACAGCCTAAAGAGGATGAGCCACATGGACGAACCTCTGGGGATCCCGTCCGAAAACCCCCGGAATGATAGACACCGGTCATATGAAGCGTCTCGATCGCTGCCATGATAAACCTTTGCCGCCCAGGAAGAAACGGGTGGGCGGGGGGGCCTAGCCCTCGGGCTCGTCGAGGAGGCGCGAAAGGGCCTGGGAGAGCGTCTCCACGCCCACGAGCTCGATGGCGTCCTCGCCGGAGGGGGTTTCCAGGGGGAGGTTGCGGGAGGGAAGAAGGCAGCGCGTGAAGCCCATCTGGGCGGCCTCGCGGATCCTCAGGTTGGCCTGGCCCGCGCTCCGCACCTCGCCGCCCAGGCCGACCTCGCCGAACACGGCGGTGCGGGCGGGCAGGGGCCGGTTCCGAAAGGAGGAGGCCACCGCCGCCGCCACCCCTAGGTCGGCCGCGGGCTCCCCCACCTCCAGCCCCCCCGCCACGCTCACGAACACGTCGTCGCTCAGCAGTTCGAGCCCCACGCGCTTCTCGAGGACGGCCAGCAAGAGCGAGGTGCGGTTGGGGTCGATGCCCAGGGACATCCGGCGGGGGGTGCCGAAGGAGGTGGGCGAGACCAGGGCCTGGACCTCCACCAGCAGGGGCCGGGACCCCTCCATGGTCGCCACCACCGCCGAGCCCGGGGATCCCGCGAGGCGCTCGGCCAGGAAGAGGGCGGAGGGGTTGGCGACCGGCTGCAGGCCCGTCCCCGTCATCTCGAAGACACCCATCTCCGAGACCGCGCCGAAGCGGTTCTTGACCGCCCGCACGATCCGGTGGTGCTGCCTCTTCTCCCCCTCGAAGTAGAGAACGGTGTCCACGATGTGCTCGAGGGACTTGGGCCCGGCCAGGCTGCCGTCCTTGGTCACATGGCCGATGAGGAAGCTGGTGATCCCCCGCCCCTTGGCGAGGAACAGGAGCTGGGTCGCCACCTCCCGCACCTGGCTGATGCTGCCGGGGGCGGAGGGAAACTTGGCGGAGTAGACGGTCTGCACAGAGTCCACGACGAGGAATGCGGGCTTGAGCGCGTCCACCTCATCCAGGATGCGCTCGAGGGAGGTCTCGCCCATCAGGAAGAGCCCGCTCCCCGCGATCCCCAGGCGCTCCCCCCGCAGCTTGATCTGGCGCTCGGACTCCTCGCCGGACACGTAGAGCACGGAGCCGTGCGCGCGCCCCAGCAGGTGGGCCACTTGGAGCAGGAGCGTGCTCTTGCCGATGCCGGGCTCGCCCCCGATGAGGACCAGGGAGCCGGGCACGAGCCCGCCCCCCAGGACGCGGTCGAACTCGTCGAGGCCGGAAGGGATGCGGTCGGCGTCCGTCCCGTCCACGGCCGCGTAGGGCTTGGGCCGCCCGGGGATCCCCGGGGAGGCCGGGCGGCCCTTGGCCGCGGGCGTGGCTTCCTGGCGCTCCTCCAGGAAGCTGTTCCACTCCCCGCACTCCGGGCAGCGACCCAGCCACTTCGAGCTCTCGAAGCCGCAGGCCTGGCAGGCGAAGACGAGCCGGAGCTTGGTCAAGGACGCTCTCGAGCACGCGCGGGGGGTCCTCCCCGCGGGCGATCCCTCGGCGCTTCCCGGGTCACAGGTAGGGCGAGTCCACCTCCACCACGCGGCCGTCCTCCACATAGACGCGGGGCACGCGCGCCCCCACCGCGGTCAAGACTTGCCAGGCGGTGGTGCCCGCCCACTCGGCCACGTCCCAGGCCGTGGGCGAGTCGCCGAACAGCACCGCCTCCTCCGAGTCTCCCACCTCGGGGTGATCGGTGAGGTCCACCATGGTCAGGTCCATGCACACGCTCCCGGTCACGGGCGCCGGGCGGCCCCGGACGGCGAGGTAGCCCCGCTCCCGCATGGCCTCGGTGCGGGGGACCCCGTCCGCGTAGCCGATGGGCAGGGTTCCGATCCGGGAGTCCCGCCGCGCGACCCACCGGCCGCCGTAGGACACCGGCGTCCCCGCCGGCACCTCGACAACCCGCGCCAGGGACGCCGAGACCGTCATCACCGGCCTCACCGGGAGCTCGGGCGCGATCGGCCGGGGGCGGAGGCCGAAGAGGAGGAGCCCGCAGCGGGCGACCGTGTGGGTGGGGCGGAGCTCGAGGAGGCCGGCGCTGTTCACGGCGTGGACCCAGGGGGGGCGGATGCCGGCCGCGGCCAGGGCCTCGAGGGCGGCGTCGAAACGATCCAGCTGGGCCGTGGTGGCCCGGCGGTCTTCGTCCGCGGAGGCGAGGTGGGTCATGGCTCCCTCCACCTCGATCCGGCCGGAATCGGCGAGGCGCCGGGCGGCGGCCACGAACCCGGGACCGTCGAACCCGAGGCGGTTCATGCCGGTGTCGATCTTGACGTGGACGGGGAGCCGGCGCCCCGCGGTTCGGGCCACGGCCAGGATCTCCTCCAGATTCCCGGGGGTGGTGATGACAGGGGTGAGGTTCTGCTCGACGACCATGGGCCCCTGGCCGCGGCCGAAGGGCGAGAGCAGCACGATGGGCAACCGCACGCCCGCGGCCCGGAGGGCGGCGCCCTCCTCGGGGTAGGCCACCGCGAGCATGGGAGGGGCGAGGGCCTCGAAGGCGCGGGCCATGGCCACCGCCCCGTGCCCGTAGGCGTCCGCCTTGACCACGGGTATGAGGGGGACGGAGGAGAACCCCGCCACCGCGCGGTAGTTCTCGCGCAGGCGCTCGAGGTCCACCCGCGCCCAGGCCGCCCGCAGGCGAGAGAGCCGTGCCTCGGGCTTCACCGCTGGCACCGGGAACGGGGGCGCCGCGCGGGGGCGGGGGCGTGCTGCCAAAAAGAAGCAAAGGGACACGAGCGGGGGCGGGGCCGCGACGGCGTGCTCAGGAGGACGCCCGCCACTCGTAGTTCTCGAAGCGCGTGAACTCCTTGATGAAGGCCAGCTTCAGCGTCCCCGTGGGCCCGTTGCGCTGCTTGCCGATGATGATCTCGGCGATGCCCCGGTTCTCCTCCGAGGGCTTGTACTCCTCCTCACGGTAAATGAACATCACGAGGTCGGCGTCCTGCTCGAGGGCTCCCGATTCCCGCAGGTCCGAGAGCTGGGGACGCCGGTCGGTGCGCGCCTCGGGGGCCCGCGAGAGCTGGGAGAGGGCCAGGACGGGAACCGACAGCTCCTTGGCCAGGCCCTTCAAGGACCGGCTGATGGAGGAGATCTCCTGCTGCCGGTTCTCGGCCCGCCCGGGGCCGGAGACGAGCTGCAGGTAGTCGACCACGATCAGCCCCAGGCCGTGCTCCGCCTTCAGGCGGCGGGCCTTGGCCCGCATCTCCAGGGGGGTCAGGCTGGCGGAGTCGTCGATGAAGATCCGGGACCCGGAAAGGTCGGCGTAGGCCTTGGCCAGTCGCGCCCAGTCCTTCTCCTGGAGCTTGCCCGTGCGCAGGCGGTGCGCGTCCACCCGCGCGTCCGCGCAGAGCATGCGGAGCACGAGCTGCTCCTTGGACATCTCCAGCGAGAAGAGCCCGACCGTCTCCCCCGCCCGCATGGAGGCGTGCTGGGCGATGTTCAGGCAGAACGAGGTCTTGCCCATGGCGGGGCGGGCGGCCACGATGACCAGATCCCCTTTCTGGAGGCCGCTCGTCCTCTCGTCCAGGTCCACGAAGCCGGTGGCCAGGCCGCTGATGAGCTCCTTGGACTGGGAGAGCTGGTCGATGGTGCGGAAGCTCTCCTTGACGATCTCCCGGATGCCCACGAAGCCCTGGCGGATGCGCCGCTCCGCGATGTCGAAGATCGACTTCTCGGCCCGGTCCAGGATCACCGCCGCCTCGTCCTCCGCTTCGTAGCAGGACTGGACGATGCGGTTGCTGGCGTGGATCAGGTTCCGGAGAACCGCCTTTTCCTTGATGATCCGGCTCCACTGCTCGACGTTGGTGATGCGGGGGACGCCGTCCATGAGGCTGCCCAGATAGGCCGCCCCCCCCACCGCCTCCAGGGCCGCGCCCCGCACCAGCTCGTCCTTGAGGGTGACGAGGTCGATGGGCTGGCTGCGCTCGGTGAGGGCGGCCATGGCGTCGAAGATCCGGCGGTGAGCCTCCCGGTAGAAATCCTCCCGGGTGAGGAGCTCGGCCGCGGAGTTGAAGGCGGCGTTGTCCACGAGGACGGCCCCGAGAACGGTCCTCTCCGCCTCGGGGTTGTGGGGTAGCGCCCTCCCGTCCGTGGGAACGACCTCGGTGGCCACTGCCTTCTGCCCGGCTATCCTTCCTTCGTCACCAGGACCTTCAAGCCCGCCGTCACCTCGGGATGGAGCTTGATGCGCACGTCGTGCTCGCCCAGGACCTTGATAGGCTCGTCGAGCAGCACCTTCCGCTTGTCGATCTCGATGCCCTTGGCCTTGAGGAACTCGCCGATGTCGCCCGAGGTCACGGAGCCGTAGAGCGCGTCGTTCTCGCCCACCTTGCGGGGAGCGATGAAGCGCAAGGAGCCAATGCGGGCGGCCACCGACTCGGACTGCGCCTTCTCCTTGGCCTGGCGGGCCTCGTGGGCCTTGCGCTCCTTGGCAATCATGGCCTGGTTGGCCTCGGTCACCGCCATGGCCAGGCCGCGGGGCAGGAGGAAGTTCCGGCCGTAACCCTCCGCGACCTTCACCACCTGCCCCCGCGAGCCCAGCTTCTCCACGTCTTGCCTCAGGATCACTTCCATGGATTCTCCCTCGAAGGATTGCCCCGCACCCGGGACCGCCGTCAGGCCGCGGGGGCGGGGGGCTCCGCCCACTTTCGGAAATCGATCCAGATGTCGAACAGACCCACCAGGGCCAGGATCTGGGGCGCCCAGGGGTTCGCGAGCACGAGGATCACCACCGCCACCCGCAGGAGGGGCGGACCCGCGAGCCGGCGTGAATAGAAAGCCACCACGGCCAGGCCCTCGAGCGCGAAGAAGAAGGCCAGGACGAGGAGCACGTTGTAGGCCGCCGGGCGCAGAAAGGGAAGCGCCACCGCGGCCCCGGACAAGACGAAGGCCACGGCCAGGCCCAGCGGCCAGCGGATCCCCTCGAACTCGCCCCCGTCCAGCCAGCCGGGGTCGCGCCGGGCCAGGTAGAAGCGAAGGAGGGCCGCGTTGGCCAAGACCACGAAGGCCCCCAGGATGATGTAGGCGGCGGGATAGACGACCGCCATCGCGTCGTGCAGGGTCGTCACCTGCTCCGTCCACTCCGCCACCTTCTCCGCCGGGAGGTTCAACTCCTGAACGAAGGAGGTGGAGCGCAGCTGCTCGAGCGGCTCCAGAGCGACCGCGGCCATCCACCCGCTCGCGAAGAGGAGGAGGGCCGAGATCTCCATGCTCAGCAGGGCGAAGGCCCAGCCGCAGCCCCGCACCAGCCCGCGGCCCCGGGCCATGGCCTCGCCGATGAGCAGGCCGGGAGCGGCCAGAAAGCAGCAGAAGACCCCGGCTTGGAGCGGAGAGAAGACCACGGCCAGGACCGCGCCCGCGCCCAGGGCGGCGAGCAGGGCCCCGCCCAGCCCCCCGCGCAGGCGCTGCACGATGAGGGGAAAGGCGGAGACGAAGCCGAGGGGAGAGAGAAAGGGCGTGAGCAGGGACACCGCGAAGAGCAGGGCGGAGGAGACCCCGGCCGCCCAGAGGCCCACCGGCCGCGGGTCGCCCCTCTCCCCCGCCGGCGCCGACAGGCGTTCCGGCTCGCTCATCTGCGCCTCGACCAACCCCGCCTACTCCGCGGCGAAGGGCAAGAGGGCGATGTTGCGGGCCCGCTTGATGGCGAGGGTGAGCTTCCGCTGGTGCTCCGCGCAGGTCCCGAACATCCGGCGGGGCAGGATCTTCCCCCTCTCGGGGACGAAGGAGGACAGCAGCTTGACGTCCTTGTAGTCCACGTAGTCGATCTTGTCCGCGCAGAATTTGCAGACCTTGCGG
>DATMQU010000102.1:0-2169 GCA_035566715.1 Vicinamibacteria bacterium | reverse complement strand
CTTGTCGTCCCCGCTTGCGCAGGGGGGGCGCCTCTCGGCCGCCGAGGGGGCGTCGCTCTCGGGGTCGTGGTTCATCATCAAGAGGACCTTGCCCTTGAGCGCGACTCCGGTGGAGTCGGCTCCGCCCTGCTCCGCGGCGCCGTATCCCGCGAACACGATCTCCGCCCCCTCGATCCGCGCTTCCGGAGACGGAACGCCCGCGGTGGCCACGACGTCCTCGAGCGGCCGCAGCTCCTCCTTCTCCGCCCCCCGCGACACCTGGATCGGGCCCGCGGGCCGGCTGCTCACACCCACGATGTCGAAGCGCTCAAACCAGGAGCCATCTGGAGCGCCGGGCTCGAGGCCGAGGCCTTCCATCCGGGCGGCGATGAAGGCCTGGGCCAACCGGTCTCCGAGGCTGCCCGGAACACGGCCCTCGAGCAGATCGCTCTCCAGGAAGCGGACGTCCGCGCGCAGCCGCTCCGCGTGGATCGACTGGGCGGCGGCTTTCTCGAGGGGGGTCACGACGGCGGGCCGGAACGCGGCCAGACCCAAGGCCGTCAGGGCGGCCAGGGCGCAGACCAGAAGGAGTCTCATGAGGATCCTCGCTTGGTGTTGAAAATACCTAGAGTATTATGTTATAGTATAAGCTGTAACTCTCGTCCAGCATTAACTATGATGATGGGTCGAGAACACCCACAAACGAGACGCTTCTAAGATAAGGGCGACCATGGCGATTGCCTCTTTGCCCCCAACCCGTCGAGGGTCAGCTCTCGCTCCCCTGACCGCTCTCGTTCCCGCCGGACGCTTTCTCATGGGCTCGGACCACGGCCGCGACGATGAGCGCCCCGTTCGCGAGGTGGAGGTTTCCCCCTTCCACATCGGGCGGACGCCGGTGACGACCCTGGCCTACGCGCGGTTCCTGCATACGGGCCGGGCGGAGGCCCCGCCCTGGTGGTCCGATCCCGCGTTCTGGGCGCCGGAGCAGCCGGTGGTCGGCGTCTCGTGGTTCGACGCCATGGCTTACTGCTCCTGGCTCTCGCGGACGGTGGGGGGGCGCTGGCGTCTCCCCACCGAGGCGGAGTGGGAGCGGGCCGCGCGCGGCGGCCTGGCCTCGGCGGCCACGGCCTGGGGCGCCGCACTGCCTCCGGGAGAGGTGCCGGAGGGCCCCCTCAACGGCCCCTGGCGGGTGGGGCAGGGGACGCCCAACGGTTACGGCCTTTTCGACATGGGCACGATCGTCCATGAGTGGTGCCTGGACTGGTACCGCGCCGACTCCTATGGGGCGGGGCCGGTGCGAAACCCCCGTGGCCCGGCGGAGGGCGAGCGCCGGGCCAGCCGTGGGGGATCGTGGCGTCACCGCGTGCGCTGGTCTTCCCCCGCCGGGCGCAGCAGCCTCCTTCCCAGCATGCGATACGCGGACTACGGGTTCCGCGTGATGCGGGAGGCCTCTTGAAGCGGCGTCGAGCCTTCGGGCCCGAGGGCCTCGAGAGGCGGCGTGACCAGCGCATCCCCTCCCGGGAGGGGGTCCCCTTGGTCTCCGTGGTGGGGGCCGAGCTCGTACGCGTGAGCTCCTACGGAATGATGATCGAGTCGCCCCTCCCCCTCGAGAGGGACTCCGTCCTGAAGCTGCGCCTGGTCGTGGCCGGGGAGCAGGCGGACGTGGAGGCGCGCGTGGCCGCCTGCGCCCTGGGCAGCACCGGCGACCGGCGGCGCTTCGGCGTGGGCCTGGAGTTCACCCGGATCGCGCCCAAGGTCCGCGCGCGGCTCGCCCAGGTCCTGGCCGAGGCCCGCGACGCCGTCGCCTCCTCCCGGGCCTAGGGCGATTCGGGGGGAGGCCCCCCGGGGCGCGGCCAGTGGGCGGGCCACGGCCGGGGAGGGGGGTCCGGGCGAGCCCGGGCCCGCTCGATCGCGGCTTCGTACCCTTCCAGAGAGCGGGCGAAGGAATGCTCTCTCCGCATGAAGGCCCGCGCGTGCCGGGAGAGCTCGGCCCGCGCGGCCGGGCTCCCGGCCAGGCGCAGGATGGCCCGCGTCACCTCGCCCTCCTCGTCGGTCACGTCGGCGCGCACCACGGCTCCCGCGGGCACATCGTCGAGATGCTCGAGGTCGGAGATCACGGTGGGGCGGCCCTGGGCCAGGACCCGCAGCAGTGCGGCCGAAGTCTCGCGCGCGGTGGGATAGCGCAGGTGG
>DATMQU010000101.1:0-2513 GCA_035566715.1 Vicinamibacteria bacterium | reverse complement strand
CGGGGCCTTTTCTTTTGGAACGCCCTGGGGGGGCGCTTAGGATGATGGACGGTTGGCCCGGCGGCTCCAGGTGGCGGCCCGAGCGGCGTCGCCGAAGGCCCGCCAGGTCGCGGCGGCCAGAAGATAGCTGCGCGGGGACGGATTGGCGGCCACCATCTGCTCCATCAGGCTCGTGACCGCGGCTCGATCTCCGCGCAGGAAGCACAGGACGGCCAGGTTCGAGTAGGCCTCGGCGTGGCCGGGAAAGCTCGCGATCTCTTTGCGGTAGGCGGCCTCGGCCTCCACCGGCCGTGCCAAGCGGGCGAGGGCGTCCGCCCGGAGGAACTCCAGGCCGTAAACGCCGGCCAGCCTCAGCTCGGCCGCCCGCCCCTCCGCCTCGCCCAGGACGCGCAGGGCCGCCCGGGGGTCGCCCCTCTTCAGCTCAACTTCGGCGACGAGGAGCATGGAGGACGGCTGCGGGTTGGGGCCGCCGGCGGCGGCCTGGGCGTGGCCCAGGGCTTCGTCCAGGTGGTTGCGGGCTAGGGACACGCGCGTCAGGAGGTCCCGGGCCTTGGACGGGTTCAGGGAGAGCGAGCGCCGGGCCGCCGCTTCCGCCTCCGCGAGGCGGCCCCGCCGGAGCTGGGCGTGGCCCTGCGCGAGGGCGACATCATCGAGGAAGACCGGCGTGCGCTGGAGGGCCTCCTGATACGCCGCCTCTGCCCGGTCGTCCTTTCCCGCTTCGGCGTAGACCTCACCGAGCTTGATCCAGACCTCGACCATAGCCGGGTTCGCCTTGACCATGGCCGTGAGGACGTCGATGGCCTCCCGCTGCCGGTGCTCCGCGGCCAGATGCCAGCCTTCCCTCATGGCCTGCAGGAACTGCAGGTTGTCCCGTGGGTTCGGGAGAGGGGAGGCGCCGCGCTCGCGGACGCCGCCGATGTAGCCGAGGGCCGCCAGCCTCTCGGCCGCAGCGGGATCCGGCCGGGCGGCGCCCTGGGGAGCGACCATCGGGAAGCGTTCGAGTTCCTGAGCGAGACGCGCGGCGGTGGCGCCCTCGCTTGCGATGCGATCACTTTTTTCCGCGGGATCGGCGGCGATGTCGTAGAGCTCGGGCCGCGGGCCGTGGATGTAGTGGTAGCGGCCGTCGATGAGCGACCGGAGGTCACTCCACCCGAGCTGGATCCTGGGATAGAGCGTCTCTGCGTAGATGAAGCGCGGCTGCGGGCCCGGTAGCCGCAGCAGGGAGAGTCCCCCCGGGCCGCTCGGCGTCTTGAGGCCGAGCAGGTCGGTGACGGTAGGAAGGATATCGCTGAGTTGCGCGGGGGCGTCTACCCGGCCGCCTCCACGCGCCCCCCCCGGCAGCTTCAAAAACAAGGGGATGTGGAGCGCCTCCAGATAGAGCAGGATCGAATGCTGGTCCTCCCCGTGGTCGCCCAAGCCCTCGCCGTGGTCCGAGGTCAGGATGATGATGGCGCGGTCATAGACGCCGAGCGTCTTGAGGTCGGTCAGAAAGTCGCCCACGATAGCGTCGGCGGTAGCCACCTCGCCGTCATAGGGGGACGGGTAGAGACTCTTGAAGGGCTCGGGAGGCTCGTAGGGGACGTGGGGCTCGTAGATGTGGAAGAAGAAGAAGAAGGGCGCTGCCTTTTGGCGGGCGATCCACTCCCGCGCGAACGCGGCTGTCTTCGCGCCCGGTCTCTGATAGTCGACGAAGGGCGCACCCGGTCGGGGATCGATCGAGTCTTCGTAATAATCGAAGACCCCGGCGAGGCCGGTCTCGGCCCGCAACACGTAAGAGGAGACGGCTGCCCCCGTGGCATAGCCTTCGCCCTTAAGCAGACGAGGGATGCTCGCGTGCGTGTTCCCCGTGAAGACGAAGCCGAGGTTGTTCCGGACTCCGTGTTCCTGGGGTAGGAGACCGGTCAGCATCGTGAGATGGGAGGGCAGCGTCATGGGGCAGGGGCTGTAGGCGTTTTGGTACAGTATCGAGTCCTGACGGAGCCGGTCCAGGTTTGGCGTGCGCACGCCGGTGTAGCCGTAGGCGGGGAGCCGGTCCGCGCGCAGGGTGTCGATGGAGATCAACAGCACGTTGCAGTCGGAGCATTGGTATGCGGGGACCGTCACGACGTTCGCGACGTGCTGGCTGCCGCGACACGCGGCGGGCGCGAGAGCCGGCAGCGCCATCACGACGACGCCGATGGCTCGCATCAGGGCAAGCCTGATCTTCCTCGCTCGACCCACTGACAGAAGCACGCCATCACGACTCGTCATCGGCGATCCCCGCAATCGAAGTGAAGATCTGACCCTACCGAAGATCTCCCGGATCGGTGGTGCTGGCTGGCTTCGCGCTCGGAACTTCAGGCGATCATTTCCGTAAGCAGCACTAGAGACGCGTGTTTCCTGCGCGCGGTTACACCGATGTGCCTGTGTGCCGCAACGGCGCCGCGCGACAGCCGCCCGCCGAGCCACCCGGAGAGGCATCATGCTCGTGATCGATTCGGTTGACAAGCTTTTTCCCGGGGGCGTCCAGGCGC
>DATMQU010000100.1:0-4025 GCA_035566715.1 Vicinamibacteria bacterium | reverse complement strand
GCTACGACCCCACCAGCACGGCGGCGGACGCGATGCTGATCCGCGCGGAGCTCTCGGTCTACCGGCGGGCGGGGCTGGACCCACTCCTATGGCCCCGCAACGCAGGCTCCTACCCCGGGTACGTCTTCACGGGCGAGCCGCTCAAGCTGGCGGCGGCCCACTTCGGGCTCGGCCACGGCAGCGGTGCCCACGCCCCCGACGAGTACTTCGTGATCGAGTCATCGAATCCGAAGGTCATGGGATGGGACGGCGCGGTGCGCTCGTTCGTCGACTACCTCCACGAGCTGGCCGTCACCTCCTGAGACCATCGCTCAAGCCCCCCGACCCCCGTCTTGGGCTCCCGCTCGGTCTCTGCGCACGCCTCGGTCGACACCGCGACCCACCTTGAGGCCTGTCTCGGGGTAAGAGGGGGAAGCTAGCGATAGAGGCGGTGCAGGACGGGGGCTAGCAGGACGCCCCCGAGGGCACAGAGCCCGGCCACCAGGCGCAACGCCGGTATCGCGAGCAGCACGACGGCCACCATGCCGAGGGCGAAGATGAGACCTCCTCCTCCCTGGGCCGGGATGCTGTCGATCCGAATGCCGGGGTGCTGCTGCATGACTGATCTTCCAATAGATTGGACGGCCACCGGGCCCTCCTGATAGAGAGTCAGACGCTCGTCCAGACCGAAAGGTTCACTTCTTTCAGGGGGCGGCGTGGGCTGGAAGCCTTCGCGCGGATGGGCTTGCCAGCACGGGCCAGCAGAGCGGGGCTGAGACAACTCGATGGGGGATCCCGGGGGAGGAGTGATCTCACCCCCCCCCGGGGCCGCGCTAGCGGGTTGGGTTAGGCTCCGGGTCCTCCGCCGAACACGGCGGCGCGTTCCCGCCCGCCTCTGCCTTGGCGGGGCGCCGGCGCATGTACCCGCGCAGTCCGAGACGCTTCATCTTCTCACTGAGGGTGGTCGGCAGGACGCCCAGCAGCTTGGCCGCCAAGAGCTGATTCATCCCGCAGGCCTTGAGGGCAGAAAAGACCAGCTCCCTTTCGTATTCCTCCAGTTTCGTTTTGAGATCCTTGGCGTGGTGCTCGTCCGCGGAAACGCCGAGTTCTCGCTGGTAGGCTTCGACTCGTTGTCTCAAGTCCTCGACCAAGTCTTTGACCAGGCCCTTGACCTCATCGGCGATGACCTCCAAGCGGATGATTCGCCTGTTCAATTGGTGAGGCAAGGCACTGACGCTGGCGCTGGGCGGGCGGGGGCGGGAGGCCCGACTGGCATCGAGGGCCGACCTCACCAGCTCTCGCTCGTAGTTTCCGAGGTGAGCTTTCAAGTCTCGCGCCAACTCCTGCGCTTCGGTGGTGACGAGCCGGAGCTTCTGGAGCTTGCCGTTGACGGTCCGGGGCAGGACGGCCAAGCTGCTCGGCACGGTGCCCGGTGGCACCGGAGGGGGGGGAGTGGCCGCGGGACTCAAACCACTATGGGGCGCATCAAGCGCCGGCATTCGATCCTGCGGGGAGACGGTACCGGCGGCGATGGCCACCCGAACTGGGCGACGCTGGTCGCGTGGGTGTCGGCCTGAGCATCTTCAATGCTTGCAGCATAAGACGCTAAGCCTGGGGAAGAAAAGGCGCCTTCGGGACAAAGTGCGGACAGTTCCGGCCGAAATCCGAGGAGGTTAGGTCGGGGGGGTCCTTCTCTCGAAGCCGAGGGCCAGCATTTTCTTGTCGTCGGCAACGAGTCTCTGCGAAGTAGCGCGGAGAAAGGCCCTCCCGCCGGAATTCAGCTTCGACCTCCGACCGCGGGATGAGCACGGGACTGCAGTCCCGGAAGACGTTCATGGTACCGATGATCGGTCGGTTGAGCGTGATGGCGGTGGCTAGGGTTGGGGGATTCTCCTGAATCACGACGAAAGCACGCTCCTCGGCGAGCCGACACATGGTCGCCACGGCCCGTCGCCAGTCTACATGCTCGAGCACGAGCACCCCCAGAACAAGCTTGAATCCACGCCTTAGGCGACTGTCTTCGACATCGTCCAGGAGCTCCCGGTGGCGCAGCCCCTCCACCAACCCCAGTCGAGCGGCGAGGCGTTGTAGGTACTCGGGATTGATATCGGTGAAGGTGGTATCGAAGGGAAGCAGGAAAGAGGGCGGCGCGAAGTCAAACATCTGCCCGGTCCCGGCGCCCACGAACAAGAGCGTCGCGCCTGGCTCCGTTGGTTGGAGACGAAGGTACTCCACGACCAGGTTGGCGTTGGCCTGCGCCTGCCCCGCATCCGCCATGTGAGCCTCGTAGTCCTCGGCCTTGACCAGCGACGTCCACGCCTCGCGCAGGCGAATGGTCATGACCGCCTCCTCGAGATCTGAGCCGCCGTCAAACCACTCACCAGCCGCTGATCGTCTTGCCGGCCCCGGGGTGCCTCTGGCTGGAAATGTCCACATATAGTCCTGAAATGGTCTTTCTTAGCGGGGCCAGAAGCTCTATGCTAGTGGCCGGATTTGACCCATGACACCCTCCGCCCTCTCCCCGATTGCTGAGATCCACCCCGTGCGCGTCCTCGTGTTGCTCCTACCCCACGTCCACATTCTCGATCTGGGCGGGCCGATCCAGGCTTTCTACGAGGCGAATGGCTTCGGGGCCCAGTATGACCTCGTCCATTGCGGGACGGAACCGAGGGTGCGAACCGCCCAAGGGCTGGTTCTCGCAGACCTGGCCCCCCTGCCGGACCCCGCCCCTTCCGACCTTATTCTCGTTCCCGGCATCGACTCCTCAACCTTGGATCACCTGGAGCACGTGCCCAAGGCTTGGCTGCGCAAGGCCCACGCCCAGGGGTCTCGGGTCGCGTCGATCTGCAGCGGCGCCTTCGCCCTTGCCAGCGCGGGACTCCTGGATGGACGCGCTTGCACGACGCACTGGAAAGTGGTCGACCGGTTGAAAGAGGGATACCCTGCCGCTCGTGTCGTCCAGAACCGGCTTTACGTGCGAGATAACAACGTGGTAACGAGCGCCGGCGTTGCTTCCGGCATAGACATGGCGCTTGCCCTGATCGAGGAGGACTGCGGTCCGCACATTGTGGCCAAGGTGGCCCGGGAGATGGTCGTGTACTTGCGCCGGGAAGGGGACCGCGAGCAGACCAGCGTCTATCTGGACTACCGGACCCACCTCCACGCCGGCGTGCACCGAGTGCAAGACTGGTTGATCGCGCACCCGGATCGAAAGCCCACGCTCGCCACGCTCGCCGATCTCGCGGGCATGAGCGAGCGGAACCTCAGCCGGGCCTTTCGCCGGGCGACGGGCATCACCCCGAAAGTGTTCGCAAGCAAGGTCAAGGTACAGGTCGCCCAGGAGCTGCTTCAGACCCCCGGCCTGACCGTCGAGGCCATCGCCGCGAACTGCGGTTTCGAGGACGCCCGCCAGCTGCGGCGGCTTTGGAAACAGAGCTTCGGCGTGAACCTTTCTCAGTGGAGACGCGAGGTGGAGACGGAAAACGGGGGTGTCTCATGTCGATGACCAGGAGCGGGGGGAGACTCATCTGCGCGCTGCCGCTCTTGGCCCTCCTCGCCGGCAGCGGCCCCACCGCCTTGGCCGGGGATGCCCGGCCCTCCGGCAAGGGCTACACGCGCCGAGTGGCCATCGTGCTCTACAACGGCGCGGAGGTGCTCGACTTTGCGGGCCCGACCGAGGTTTTCGAGGCGGCCGGCAACTTCGGCAGTTTCCGAGGTCAGACCGCCTTCGCCCCCTACACGGTAGCCGCTTCCGTGGCCCCCGTAACGAGCCAGCGCGTTCTCAAGATCGTGCCCGAGCATTCTTTTGCCGATGCCCCCCCTCCGGACATCCTGGTCATCCCCGGCGGTGACATTAGCTCTCTCGAGCGGGACCCCGCCTTCGTCGCCTGGTTCCGGGAGGCGTCTAAGAACGCCGAGGTCACGCTCACCGTGTGCACGGGGGCCTTCGTGCCCGGAAGCCTGGGTTTGCTGGATGGCCTCGAGGTCACGACCTGGTACGGGGCCATTCCCGCCCTGAGGGCCAGCGCGCCCAGAGCTCTGGTCCA
>DATMQU010000099.1:0-4537 GCA_035566715.1 Vicinamibacteria bacterium | reverse complement strand
GGGGGCGAAGCTGGGCGAGCTCAGAGACAGGGTCATGACCGCACCTCCTCCTCCTCTGAATACCCCGCGCAGGAAAGCGCTGCAAGCGCCTCCCTCGCCGCCGACTCTCTCATGACCGGTCGGAGTCCGGCTGGTACAATTCCGATGAGCTCGTCCATGCCCAATCAGTTCACCCTCGGGATCGAAGAGGAGTTCCAGCTCATCGACCCCGCCACGCGTCTGCTGAAGAGCCACATCGAGGAGATGCTGGCCGCGGGGGCCCATCTGGGCGAACAGATCAAGCCCGAGCTCCACAAGAGCGTGGTCGAGGTCGGAACTCCGGTCTGCGCGGACATCCACGAGGCGGGGGAGGCGGTGAAGTTGCTGCGGCGCTCCCTGGTGTCGATGGCGGAGGCGAGCGGCACCCGCATCGTGGCCGCGGGCACCCATCCCATCAGCCATTGGAAGGACCAGGAGATCACCGATCGCGTCCGCTACAAGGACATCGTGAACGAGATGGAGGACCTGGCCCGGGCCAACCTGATCTTCGGCCTCCACGTGCACGTGGGGGTCGAGGACCGGGAGATGCAGATCCAGATCCTGAACGCGGCCCGGGCCTTTCTGCCCCACCTCCTGGCCCTGTCCGTGAACTCCCCCTTCTGGTGCGGCCGTAAGACGGGCGTGAAGTCGGTCCGCAGCACCATCTTCAAGCGTTTTCCCCGCACCGAGATCCCCGACTACATGTACTCCTGGGACGACTACGCCAAGTATGTGGAGCTCCTGGTGCGCACCCACTGCATCGACGACGGGAAGAAGATCTGGTGGGACCTCCGGCCCCACGCCTACTTCAAGACCCTGGAGTTCCGGATCTGCGACATCCCCTGCCGGGCGGAGGAGACGGTGGCCATCGCCGCCCTCATCCAGGCCCTGGTGGCCAAGCTTTACCGTCTCTTCGAGTCCAACCTGGGCATTCGAAACTATCACCGGGCGATCATCATGGAGAACAAGTTCCGGGCCCTCAAGAACGGCCTCGACGGCACCCTGATCGATTTTGGGCTGAAGCAAGAGGCGCCCACCCGGGGTCTCATCCTGGAGATCCTGGACTTCGTGGACGATGTGGTGGACGGGCTCGGCTCCCGGGAGGAGATCCGGCAGCTCCGGCGCTGGGCCACGGAGGGAGACACGGGAGCTGATCGCCAGCTCGCCGCCTTCGCGCGCACGGGAGACCTGCGTGCGGTGGTGGATCTGTTGGTGGACGAGACCAAGAGGGGCCTGTAAACTGGGGCTCCATGGGTGAGCTCTAGTCCGTGCCCCTCTCCTGCCTCTACAAGATCCAGTACGGAAAGGAGTTTTGCGTCACCGATTGTCCGGCTCGCGCGCTCGGCGGCGCGTTCACCCACGTGCGGGTCCAGAGTCCGCAGGACATTCCTCCCCCCGACGACTTCATGGTCGACGTGCCCATCCTGGACATGAACCGCGGCTGGCCGAACCTGGGCCACGACTCCCTCGTGCACGCGCTGCTCGACGCCGCTTGCGACCTCATGGCGCCGCTCGCGGGCAGCGGCCTCCGGGTCCGGGCCCTCTCCTACGACGTGCGGGGCCACGGGATGGTGCCCGCGCCGCCGGGGGACCGCTTCCGCCTCTACGTGGGCACGGGGGGGCCCGGCCATCTCGACCCCCGACGCAACGACGGGGTGGCGGACGGCAGCCAGGGAATCCGTGAGGATCCGGGATGGGAGGAGCCGACCTTCCGCCTCTACGACGCCATCCGCGCCCACGAGGAGGCGGCCCTCCTCGGGGTCTGCCACACGTTCGGCGTGATGTGCCGATGGTCGGGGGCGGCGCAGCCGGTGCTGCGCAGCCCGGAGAAGGGCAAGTGCACGGGCATCCTCGAGAACATGCTCACCTCCGAGGCCCGCCAGCACCCTTGGTTCCGGCGCTTCGCGGCCGAGCTGCCCGACGGCCGCCGGCTGCGGGTGGCGGAGAACCGGCTCTTCGACCTCATCCCTGAGGGGGGCCGCCTCCCGGCCGGGATCGTGCCCATCGGCTACGAGACGCTGGGGGTGGGGGGTCCCGTGGGCGAGGCCGTGACCATGCTGGAGTTCGCGCGCGACCGCGGGGGGATCCTGCCCCGGATCTTTGCCGTCAACCACCACCCCGAGATCGTGGACCGCTTCCGCCAGAGGATGATCCTGAACCAGAAGCGGGATCGGGGGGAGGTCACGAACCAGTGGTATCAGGAACGGTTGGAGATCCTGACCCGAACCTATCCGGACGAGAACAGCGACCAGCGGCTGCACGTGACCTCGGACTACACCCTCCTCGCTCCCCTGCGCTTCCACCTCTTCCGGCAGGTTCGGCGGCGGGCGGAATTGCTCGGGAAGGCAGTGGACGTGCGCGAAGAGAGCGTCCTCGAGAGCCTGGACCGGGCCGCGGTGGGCTCCCCGGGGGCCGTCCCCAGCGCCGACCCCTTCTGAGGGGCGGCTGTGCTTCCCAAGCCTCCATTCGCGAAGGACCTCACCTTCGACCAGGAGATCGCCCAGTTTGAGAGGGTGCAGCCGCGCCTGCAGGAAGTGTGGAACGCGCTCACCATGCGGGAGGAGGAGCCGCACACCTCGGTGGTGGTGCCCTCCCTGACCCTCGACCAGAGCGAGCTCCAGAAGCTGCCGGGGGCGAGCTTCTACGAGGAGCGGCTGCTCTTCCTCCTCATCCGCCTCCGCAACCCCCGCGCGCGCATGGTGTACGTGACCTCCCAGCCCGTGCACCCCATCATCCTCGAGTACTACCTGCAGTTCCTGGCCGGAATCCCCGCCAGCCACGCCCGCTCCCGTCTGACCCTCCTCTGCGCGGACGACGCCTCCCCGCGCTCCCTGACCGAGAAGATCCTGGAGCGCCCGCGCCTGATCGAGCGGATCCGGGCCGGCATTGTGGATCCCTCCCGGGCTTACCTGACCGTTTTCAACTCCACCCCCCACGAGCGGAAGCTGGCCGTCCTTCTGGGCATCCCCTTGAACGGCGCCGACCCCCGGCTCTCCCACCTGGGCACCAAGTCCGGGAGCCGGAAGGTCTTCCGGCAGGCGGGGGTGGACTTGCCCCTGGGCGTCGAGGACCTCCACCACCCCAAGGAGGTCGAAGAAGCACTGCTCGAGCTGCGCGCGCGCCGACCGGGCCTGACCAAGGCGGTCATCAAGCTCAACGACAGCTTCTCCGGGGAGGGGAACGCGATCTTCCGCTACCCGGAAGGGGGCGGGCCGGACGCGATCCCGGGAGCCGTGCGGGGGGTCGAGTTCTCCGTGGCCACCGAGACCCCGGAGGCCTACTTCGAGAAGTTCTCGCGCATGGGGGGGATCGTGGAGGAGTTCTTGGAAGCGACGTACAAGGCCTCGCCCAGCGCCCAGCTACGGGTGAGTCCGGCCTGCGAGGTCAGCGCCATCTCCACCCACGACCAGATCCTGGGCGGCCCCAGCGGCCAGGTCTTCCTGGGCTGCCGCTTCCCCGCCGCCGAGTCCTATCGCCTGGCCATCCAGGAGGCCGGCCTCAGAATCGGGGCTGTGCTCTGCGGGCATGGGGTGGTGAGCCGCCTGGGGGTGGACTTCATGGTCTGCCGCGATCGTCCCCAGGACGCTTGGAAGATCTCCGCCCTCGAGATCAACCTCCGCATGGGAGGCACCACCCATCCCTACCTCGCCCTGCAATTCCTGACCGGGGGAGCCCTCGACCCCGCCACCGGGCTCTTCTTTTCCCCCTCCTGCCAGGCCAAGTACTACCGCGCCACCGACAACCTCCAATCCGAGTCCTACCGCGGCCTGCTCCCCGAGGACCTGGTGGAGATCCTCACCATCAACAAGCTCCACTACAGCCACGGGAGCGAGTCCGGTGTGCTCTTCCACTTGATCGGGGCCCTCTCCGAGTACGGGAAGCTGGGCATGACCGCCATCGCCAACAGTCCGGAGGAGGTGGACGACCTCTACGCGCGCACGCTGGCGGTGCTGGACCGCGAGGCCGCCCACGGTCGGTAGCGCGCCCAGGCGCGCGATATCCCCTAGCGGCCCAGGAGCCGGCGGGCCTCCGTAAGGGCTTCCTCGGGGCTCGTGACCGCCCCGTCCAGCTGCCGCTCGTAGACGGCGTGGAGGATCCGCCCCACCTCGGGCCCCGGGGCCAGCCCCAGCGCGAGGAGGTCGCGGCCGCGCAGGAGCGGCTCCGGGGGGCGCGACGCCACCCCCAGGGCGCGCACCCTCTCCCGAAACCATTCCATGGCCAGGGGCGGGAAGTGTCCGGGGGCGCGACCCAGGCAGTCCGCCCGCGCCACCCGGTAGAGGAGCTCGGGCTCGCACTTCCGGGCCAGCCGGCGGATCGCGCCGTCGGAGACGCGCTCCCGCTCCTTGTAGAGCTCGCCGGGCTTCAGGTGGTGGGCCACCAGGCCCACGACTTGGGACCGCACGTCATAGCCCAGCCAGGTGTGGACGCTCCAGCGGTCGAGGAGGCTCAGGGTCGGGGGGACGCCCGCCTCATCGTGGCCGCGGGAGCGGATCCGCCCCTCCTCGAGCCGGGTGGTGGC
>DATMQU010000098.1:0-5059 GCA_035566715.1 Vicinamibacteria bacterium | reverse complement strand
GTGCGGGAAGGAAGGGTCGACGTGGGCCTCATCATCCACGAGGGGCAGCTCACGTTCGGCGCCCACGCCCTGCACAAGGTCCTGGACCTGGGCGCGTGGTGGAAGCAGGAGACGGGCTTGCCCTTGCCCCTGGGCGGGAATGCCGTGCGTCGGGACCTCGGGCCCGCGCTCATGGCCAGGCTGACCGCTCTCGTCCGGGACACGGTGCGCTACTCGCTGGCCCACCGCCGGGAGGCCTTGGACTACGCCCTGGGCTTCGCGCGGGGGATGGACCCCGCGGTGGCGGACCGCTTCGTGGGGATGTGGGTGAACGAGATGACCGTGGAGTGCGGGCCCCGCGGCCGCCAGGGCGTGCAGGCCCTCCTCGACCGCGGCCACGCCGCGGGCGTCATTCCCCGTCGCGTGACCGCCGACTTCGTCGACGCTTGACAATGCCGGGCCTTCGTCGCCAGGGTCCCTTCCCGGAGATGTCCCTGCCCGACCTCACGGGCACGCTGCGTCCCCTCGCCGAGACCTGGGCCGCGGGAGCGGGGCTCCTTCTGATCGGCCACGGGGACTGCCAGACCACGCGCCAGGTCCTCCCCTACTTGGACCGCATCCATCGGCGTCGGGGCCCCGGCGCCCGCGTGCTCTTGGTGCTGCAGGACGACGCCCACGCCGCCCGCTCGCTCGTTTCCGAGCTGAAGCTGGAGGTTCCGGTGGGCCTGGAGGCGGACCCCTACCCGCTGGCGGAGGCTCTGGGCCTGGTGACGGTGCCCACCCTCTTCCTCCTCCGCCGCGGGAGCGCCATCGCGAGCGTCTCCGAGGGGTTCAACCGCGCGGAGCTCGAGTCCTTGGCCGTGCCCTTGGGCGTGGAGGGGCCGCTCTTTACGTCCGCGGACGGGGCCCCCGCCTTCCGCCCCGGTTGACTGCCCCGGGAAGCCTCGTCGAGGTGACATGTCCATCGCCCTCCTGACCCTGGCCCTGGTGGGCACGGTGGCGTTCGCCTGGTCCACCCTCGGGGGCTACCGCGTGCCGGGCGCCCCCCGGGAGATGCGCCCCCACTTTCTCATCGGCCTCGTAGCCACCTTCCTGCTCGTGATGGCCCATTCCTTCATCATGTTCTTCCTGATCGCGACCGGCGTGGAGATGAAGGGCCTGGAGAAAGAGAAGGGATGGGGCGATTCCTTCCGCCGCCGCACGGTGGCCCTGAAGGCGCGCGTGTTCCCGGTGATGACCCTGGTCCTGCTCCTCCTCGTCGCCAACTTCATCCTGGGCGCGGCCGCCCACACCCGGGTGATTCCGGCCCTGGTCCACGAGGGCCTGGCCTGGCTCACCCTGCTCGTTTGCGTGTTCGCGCTCCGGCGTGAGTACGAGGTGCTCGGGGAGAACAACCGGCTCATCGCGGAGGCGGGCAAACGCCGGGCCGCCCCCGAGGGGTCGCCCCCGACCCTCTGAGGAGGTCACCGGGGGTGCACCTCCCCCCGGCCGCCGCCCGCGCCCCCCTGGACGAAGCTCGAAGCAGGAAGCGGAGAGCCACCCCCCGTCGTGAGGAGCCCCTCTGCCCCGGGGAGCGCGGGGACGCGAAGGAGCGGCGCCGAGAGGGGGAAGGCGGCGGGGGGTGCCGCGTGCCCGGCACCCCCCGGCGGCCTAGAACGTATACCGGAGCGCGAGCTGCAGCTGCCGCGGGTCACCCACCCCCAGCCGCAGGAAGCCGTCGAAGTTGAAGAGCGCGGGGGTGCTCAGGGTGTTGACGTTGTTCGCGTTGTTGAAGGTGTTGAACATCTCCACGGTGGGGATCAGGGCCGAGTTCTTGCCGAATTTGATGGGCCGCTGCAACCGCCAGTCGAAGGAGAAGTATGCGTTGTCCTTGAGGTCCCAGTTGCGCCCGCGGTCGACGCCGTTGAGGACGCGGGGGGAGGTGGTGATGGGCTGGGCGGAGTGGGCCTGGATGCGGACGTTGGCTTGCAGCCCCCCGAAGAGCTCACCGTAGCCGAAGAGGTTGAACCTGTGGCGGATATCACGATCGGAGGGCCCGTAGTCCAGGTTCAGGTTGTAGAAGTTGAAGGTGCGTTCCGTGAAGGGATCGCGCTCGTTGGAGTCGTCGTCGAGATCCTTGGAAAGGACGTAGTTGGCCTCGAGCTGGTACTTCTCCGAGAAGCGCTTGCGCACCCCGAACGTGCCCCCCCGATACAGCCCCCGGCCGCGGCTGGTGCTGACGAAGACGTCCCCAAACTGGGGGGCAAACGGGTTGTTTCCGGTGTAGGTCACGCTGTCGTAGCTCGCGGGCTGAACGGGGGCAACTCCCGTCCCGTGGGTGTTGTAGTTGAGGAAACGCGTCAGATAGACACCGTGGGACCAGGTGAAGTCCACGTACAGGGACCAATTCCGGGCCACCTCCTGCTCGAAGCCGACGTTCGCGGTGTAGATGCGCGGGTTGTGGTAGTCCTTGGCGAAGACGCGGATGCCGCTGAAGAACGGGAAGGTTCCCGGCGCCACCGGCGAGGGCGGCAGGATGTTGGGCCACGTCGGCGTGGGGGCGCCGAAGCCGGTCAGGTTGGCGGTGCTCGCGAAACCGCTCTGCTGCTGCAGGCCATTGGTGGTGACGGAGCCCACCTCGCTCAGCATGTTCTGCCGGGCGTAGTAGATGCCGGCGTTGGCGCGGAGGACCGATTTGCGGTTGTTGCCAATGTCCCAGGCGATGCCCAGCCGCGGTTGGAACTCCTTCGTCTGGTTCGGGATCGTCCCGTCGGATGGGAAGCGGGGGTCGTTGAGGAGCCCGGCGAAGGCAGTGCTCTTCGGATCCACGGTCGAGGGCATGAACTGGGCGTCCCAGCGCAGGCCGTAGTTGATCACCAGGTTCGGCCGCACCTGCCACTGGTCCTGGGCGAACAGCGAGAACTCGTTGTTGTTGATGTTCGACGCCCCCGAGGCGTCGGTGACGAGGCCGTTGTTGTCGGTGGCATCCAGGAACAAGAGCAAGGGGCCGCCGGTGCTGGTGCTACCGGCCGGACAGGGGGTCGGGTTCGTCACGTAGCTCCCGTTGGAGCAGGCCACGGTCCCGGGACCATACCCACCCGGGGCGGCGGGCGACGCGTAGCGCAGGAAGCCGGTCACGCTGTCGAAGATGTACCGCCCCTCGAAGAAGCCCCGGAAGATCTGATTGTTGTTGGTGTGGAGCCACTCGCCGCCGACCTTGAAGGTGTGCTTGCCGGCCACGATCGAGAAGTTGTCCTTGACCTGGAAGCGCGAGATCAGCTCGTCGACGGTGGGTCCCAGGAAGAAGGGATTGCCAAAGCGGAAGGTGGTGGCGAAGCCCATGGCGGTGTCCGGGGGCACGTTGGAGGGGATGGCCGACCGGGGCCGGCTCTCCCGCGAGTAGGTCAGATGGAACTCATTCAGCTTGGCCGCGGACACCGTGCTGAAGAGGTTCAGGTTGGCCACGTTGATCTTGGAGGGACCCTCGATCCCGTTCGCGGAGTCGCCGTAGGTGGCGACGTCGAAGGTCTGGTTGGTGTTGTTCGAGTAGTCGAAGTTGTAGGAGATGGACAGGCTGTTCTTGGCGTCGATGGTCCAGTCGAGCTTGGCCAGCGCCGCGTTGTTGTTGATCGTGTGATCGACGGGCAGGCCCTCCTGCTGACCACGCGTGGTGCGGAAGAAGTTCAGGAGGGCCAGACGCTGGCAGTCCGGGCTGCCGTTGATGAGGGCTTCGTTGGCGGCGAGGGTCGGGGTCTGCACCGAGCAGGGACTCCCGATCGGGTCGGAGAGGTTCGGGCGCTGAAGGTTCTCGCGGATCCCCTCGAAAGCCAGGAAGAAGAAGGCCTTGTCCTTGACGAGCGGGCCGCCCAGGGTGCCCCCGAACTGCTCGCGACGGAAGTTCGTGAGGGGCTTGCCGTCCGACGTGTTCGAGGTCAGACCCTCCAGGCGCTGGTACTCGAAGAGGCTCCCGTGGAAATCGTTGGTGCCGGACTTGGTGATCACGTTGACGACACCGCCCGCCGTGCGGCCGAATTCCGCGTTGGCTCCTTGGGCCACCACCTGGAACTCCTTTACCGCCTCCAGCGTGATGTCGATCGCGGCCCGCTGGCCGCCCATCTGCTCCCCGAAGAACCCGTTGTTGTAGTCCCCTCCGTCCAGGCTGATGTTGTTGAAGATGCCGCGCTGGCCCGCGAATGTGATCTCATCCCCGTCCGGCCCCTGGACGATGCTCACCCCCGGGGTGAGGGTCAGCAGGTCCTCGAACTTGCGGCCCAGGATGGGGGTCGTGGCGATGGTGGTCTCGTTGAGCGTGGTGGAGACCTCCGTCCGCGACGTGTCCACGGTCGGGGTCCCGGTTACGGTGACGGTTTCCGTGGCCGTGGAGACCTTCAAGGTCACGCCCAGGTTCACGGACTGACCTACGGTCAGGGTGACGTTCTCCTGGACCAGGGTTGCGAAGCCGGCCCGGGTGACGGTCACCGTGTAGCGGCCCGGCGCCAACTGGAGGAAGACGAACCGGCCATCCGCTCCCGTGGTCAGGGTCCGCTTCACGTTGTTGTCGAGATTTCTGGCTTCGATTTCGGCTCCCGGCACCACGGCTCCGGAGGGATCGGTCACCGTGCCCTGGATCACGCCGGTCGTGATCTGTGTCTGCGCCCAGGCCGCTCCCGCCGCGGCGATGCACGCCATCAACACGAAGACGAAGACATACCGTCGGATCAGCATGTTCCTCCCCCTGGAAAAGGGCCTCTGCGCTTTAGCACAGTGATTTGACGGGGACTATATCCGCCGTGGCCCGGCCTTTCAAGAGGAAAGTGAGCTCGCCGCGGCCCGTCCAAAATGCCGAAGCGGCTCCTTGGCGGGAGTCCCATTTCGGGCGTGATTCCCCTCGCCAGGTGGGGGCGGAATAAAGAGGCTATTCTTGAACCAATGCGGGCGAGAGACGGACAATCGCCCCTTTGGGATGGTCTTCGAGGCGGGCGCACGCTGCAACGTCCACCTGACCGGCGGCTTGACCCTGGGCTAGACCCCGCCCTCGTCGGCGCGGCCGGCCGCGCCCGCCGGGGGCTGCAGCCGAGAGCGCAGCCAGGCGAAGATCCCG
>DATMQU010000097.1:0-4033 GCA_035566715.1 Vicinamibacteria bacterium | reverse complement strand
CGCGACACGTAGGGAGCGAGCCCGATCCAGGGAAGGCCCTCGCCGCCGAACTGGGTCATGGAGGTGACGTGCCGCTCCGGCTGCTCAATGACGGAGGCGAAGGAGTGGCAGCCGGGGCTTCCCCACGCGATTTGCCCGGGGAGGAGGCGCGTAGACACACTATGGGGACAGCCGGAGCAGTAGTTTGGCGTCCGGCCGGCGAGCAGGGGGAGCGCCCCCCCCGCTTCCTGGATCTGGTGGCCGACATCCTTGATCGTCGCCAGCCGGCGGGAGATTCGGCCAGCCAGTGCCCGGTGAGGCTCCGCCAGCTGGAGCAGGCGAGGCCCGAGGGCACTGGCGACCAGATCGCCATCGAGGCCGCCGTGGATCGGCAGGAGGGGTAACCCTTGCTCATCCCACTTACCCACGATCCGCGGTGCGGAGGGGGCGCCATAGAGCGCATCCTTCACCTGGGCCTCGAGGAACCCCCTCTTCTCCTCGACGACCAAGATCTCCTTGAGGCCACGCGCAAACCTCTGCACCAGCTGACTATCGATCGGGTAGGTCATGCTCAGGCGCAGCAGGCGAACACCGAGGGCGTGCAAGGCCGGTGAGTCCAGCCCCAGGTCCCGCAGGGCCTGCTTCACGTCGGCCCACGACTTGCCGGCTGTGATCACCCCGATGGCGTCTTTCGCCCCGGCGATCTCGATCCGGTCCAGAGCGTTGGCGCGGGCGTACGCGAGAAGGGCCGCATGACGCTCGTAATACAGGCGTCTTTCCGTCTCGATGGTGAGACCGGGAAAGAAACGGAAGTCCGTGCTTTTCTGGAAGGGACGACCCCTGATCTCCAGTTCGGGGAGCACCGTGCGCGGCCGGGTCGGTCCCACCTCAACGATCTCTCCGCCGTCCGCCAGCTGCGAGACCAGCTTCATGGCCACCCAGCAGCCGGAATAGCGGGAGAGCGCGATGGCATGAAGACCCAGGGTAAGGAACTCTCCCGTGGAGGAGGGGTATAGGATTGGCATCCCGTACCCCATGAACGCGTAGTCCTGCTGGTGGGGCATGGTGGAGCTCTTCGCCTCGTGGTCCTCCCCCGAGAGCACTACAACCGCGCCGTTGCTGCTCGTGCCCGCGAAATTCCCGTGACGAAGAGCATCCCCGCTGCGATCTGCGCCGGGCCCTTTGCCATACCAGAGAGCGACCACGCCATCCACGGCGGAGGGCTCGTGATCGAGCATCTGGGAGCCCCGGATGGCGGTGGCCGCGAGCTCCTCGTTGGCTCCGGGCACGTGAAGGATGTCGTGTCGGCTCAGGAGATCGGCGGCCTGCCCCAAGGCCAGGTCGTAACCGCCCAGGGGCGACCCCGGATAGCCGCTGATGAACGTGCCGATGCGAAGCCCCGCCTTCTTGTCCCGTCGGCTTTGGTCGATGGGAAGCCGGACCAGCGCCTGCATCCCGGTAAGGTAGACGGGACCCTCTTCGAGCAGATAGCGGTCGCTCAGAGCCACGGTGGCCGAATTGGAGCGAGTTTGCATGAGAATGCTCTATTGTACTAGAGTTGAACAACAGTGAAGAGCCGAGGCGGGGAGGATTCGCGGTGAGACGTCCATGAAGGCGGAGGTGCAGCGGAAAGGCGGCCTCGCGGGGAGGGATCATCGGCAGGGCCTCGCCAAGTTGGGGCGCCTGTACCAACGCCATGCGCCGAAGTCCTGGGCCCTCCGGGAAAGGGCAGGTGCCGTTCTCGTCGACGGCCTGAGCCACGGCATCCGTGGTGTGGCTGGGGTTGCGCCACGGATCGTCGAGGCCAGAGGCGCCTGGGTTCGCGACGAGGATGGTCACCGCATCCTGGACTTCTGGCAAGGGCACTTCGCTAACATCCTCGGCCACAACCCGGAGTGCATTACCGGCCCCCTGGCTCAGGCCTTTGCCGAGCGTAGCGGCCTGCAGACCGGCCTCGTGGAGCGGGCGGAGTGCGAGCTGGCGGAGGCTTTATGCTGGCTCACGGGGGCGGAGCGGGTCCGCTTCACGACCAGCGGCGCCCTGGCCACCATGTTCGCCGTCCTGCTAGCCCGCGCGTTCACGGGCAGGGATCTCGTCCTGAAGGTCGGGGGGGGCTGGCATGGGGCCCAGCCATGGAGCCTCAAGGGCGTGCGCTTCCAGAACGGATTTCAGCAGCCGGAGATCGACGGTCTCTCTGTGGCCGTCCCCGCCCAGGTCTTGGTGACCCGCTATAACGATCTTGAAGCGATCCGGGATGTGTTCCGGCACGAAGAGGATCGGATCGCGTGCTTCATCGTCGAACCTTTCGTGGGTGCGGGGGGCCTCTTGCCCGCACATCCAGAGTTCCTCCTGGAAGCCCGGCGCCTCACCGAGCACTACGGCGCGCTCCTGGTCTTCGACGAGGTGATCTCAGGGTTCCGCTTCCGGGCCGGGGACGCCGGGCGCCTGTTCGGCGTCCGCGCCGATCTCAGCGTCTTCGGAAAGATCCTGGGCGGTGGAATGCCGCTGGCGGCCGTGACCGGCCGCAAGGAGGTCATGACGCTACTCGGGGAGAACTCGGGGCGGGTCAGGCTTCCTGGGGGGACCTTCTCCGCTCATCCGGCGGCTCTGACCGCTGGCAAGCTCATGCTCGAGCACCTCGAGAGAAATGCGGCGCAACTGTACCCACGGCTTGCGGCCCTCGGTGACGCCGCGCGCGTGCTTGTTGAAGGGGCACTGGGCGCGGAGGGCATCCCAGCGCGCTGCAGCGGTGGGGGGAACGGCGTGCTGCCCGCGAGCTCGCTGGTGGGAATCCACGTGCCGCGCTCACAGGGCGCGTCTCTGGAATCGCCCGACGAAGTCCAAGACCCCGCGCTGTTCGATGCCGTCCTGGGAGAGAAGCTGCTGAGGCTGGCCCTCCTCCTCGAGAACGTGCACGTGGTCCATGGGTTGGGGGCGCTGTCGGCCGCCCATAACGAGTCGGATCTGGAGTTTCTCGAGGCCGCACTCCATCGTGCCGCGGAACGGATGAGGCCCTATCTTGGCTAGACCCTCGTGCGAATCGCTGGCCGTGCTCGGCCGCGCCGCTGGACGAGGGGATGGCCTTCTTGCGGTTGTGCTCGGACGCTCTCCCGAGAAGCACGGCTTTCGGACGCGCAGCCGCGTCTAAGGTTGGGACTTCCCGGTCGAAAGCGCGGAAGCAAGGAGGGCAATGATGCGTTGGCTCGTGGCAGCCGCGCTTGCGGCACTGTGTGTGAGCACGGGGAGGGCCTCTACGCCGGCCCCCGAAGGGTCGGAAGTCGCGGCCCGGCTCGAGACGTTCGGCGCCCGGCTCGAGGGGGTGGGCTTCTCGGGAGCCCTTCTGGTCGCCAAGGATGGGCGGCTCCTCCTCTCCAAGGCGTACGGCTACGCCGATCGGGCGCGGGGCATCCGCAACACGGTGGAGACCGTCTTCCCGGTGGGCTCGATCACGAAGCAATTCACGGCCGCCGGGATACTCGTGCTGGAACAGCGCGGGATGGTGAAGACGAGCGATCCGATCACCAAGTACTTTCACGATGTGCCTCCCGACAAGGCAGGGATCACCATCCACCATCTGCTCACCCACAGCTCGGGTTTACCGGGGGGGAACCTCGGACCGGATGATCAGCCGATCGGCTGGGATGACTACTTCAAGTTCATCATGCAAAGAGAACTGCTCTGGGCGCCCGGCCATAAATACGAGTACTCGAACGCGGGCTATAGCCTGCTCGCCGGAATCATCGAGCACGTCTCGGGCCAACCGTGGGAGCGATTCCTCAGGGAGAACGTCTTCCTCCCGGCCGGCATGGAGCACACCGGCTGCATCCTCCCCAAGTTCGCCCCGGACACGATTCCTCACGGCTACGATGGTGAGGACGATCTGGGGACTTTCACAGCCGATTACGGCCCAGATGGACCGTATTGGCACCTGCGGGGAAACGGAGGCATCAACTCGACAATCGGCGACATGTTCCGCTGGCACCAGGCTCTTCTGGGCGACACCATTCTCTCCGCGGAGTCTCGCCGCAAGGCGTTCACCCCCTACGTACGCGAG
>DATMQU010000096.1:0-2624 GCA_035566715.1 Vicinamibacteria bacterium | reverse complement strand
CGATGTCGACCTCCATCTCGACGTCAACGCGAAAGGCGTGATCCACGGCACGCGGGCGGCTGCCGCCCGCATGGTGGCGCAGGGGCACGGCCACATCGTGAACATGGCCTCCCTGGCCGCCCTCGCCCCCGTCCCCGGCCTCAGCCTCTATGTCGCCTCCAAGTTCGCGGTGCGCGGGTTCTCCCTCTCCGTTGCTCACGAGCTGCGCCCCCTCGGAGTGGACGTGAGCGTCGTCTGTCCGGACGCGGTCTGGACCCCGATGCTCGAGCCGCTGGTCACGAGCCCCGAGGCCGCCCTCGCCTTTTCCGGCTCCCGCGTCCTGACCGTGGAGGAGGTAGGGCGGGTCATTGCGGAGCGTGTCCTGCGGAGGCGGCCCCTTGAGGTGATCCTGCCCCGCTCCCGGGGTCTGATCGCACGGGCAGCGAGCCTCTGGCCCGGCCTCGGACTGCGGCTCGCCCCCCTCCTCCTGCGGCGCGGGCAAGCCCGGCAGACCGCCCTGCGGGTGGAAAAGGAACTCGGAAAGGAAAAGCCATGAAGGTGGAGCGCGACGGAGACCTCGTCCGTATCGTCCTGGATCTGCGGGAGGTGCGGCTGCTCCGGCGCGCCCTCGAACGGGCTTCGTTCATCGACACCCCCGTCAGCGAGCAGGCGGCGATCGCGGCCTTCTGCGCCCGCGCGCTGGAGTCCTTGCCCGCCTCCTAGAGGCCCCACTCGCCGGCCGTCGACGGCCCGCCCGCACCGGGGAAGGGGCCTCCCGCGGGGCGGCCTGCGCTTCGCCGTTTCCACGCGCTTTCCTTGCCCCCGGCAACCCTACGCTACGGTCCCTGGGAGGGGCCGGCGCCCGCGGGAAAAGAGAGCGACACCCGGGACGAGATCACGCGGGAGGTGGGGACGGACACCGCGAAAGTCCTGGGGCCGGGAGCGGACGGGCGGGCTGCAAGGCGCGACGTGATTGCCCTCTCCGCGCCCGTCGGCCGCCGAGAACGCGACGACGGCACCCGCGTTCACCCGCCGAGGGGAACCCCCTGTCGCCAGGGCAACCTGCGTTCCCCGCTTCTCAACTCCGGGGCACGCCACCGCGGCAGGGTTCAGGAGACTCTCGCTCCGGGCCGGGCCAACGCCCATAGGCCCGGAGCAAGCCACGCTCTTGAGATCAGTTCACCGGCACGTAGCCCGATCCGCCAAAGCCGACCGTGACCGTGTTCCCGGTGGTCGATTGGCGTATGAACCAGTTACCGGAGGCCTGGTGATAGACGGCAATGTCGCTCTGCCCATCCGCGTCGTAGTCCGCCGGCACCGCGGTGTAACCCGTGCCCCCGTACCCGAGAGTGGTCGTGGTCAGGGTCGACGAGTTCCGGATGAACCAGAGGCCGCTCGCACTGTGATAGACGGCGATATCGGTCTTGCCGTCGCCGTCGAAGTCCCCCCGCACCGGGGTGTAGCCCGTGCCTCCGAACCCGACCGTGGTTGTGGTCAGGGTCGACGAGTTCCGGATGAACCACAGCCCCGAGGGCGGGTGATAGACGGCGATGTCCGTCTTGCCGTCGCCGTCATAGTCGCCGGGAACCGGAATGTACCCCGTGCCCCCGTACCCCACCGTCACCACCGCCCCCGTCGACGAGTACTTGATGAACCAGAGCCCGGTCGCATCGTGGAAGACCGCGAGGTCCGCCTTGCCGTCCCCGTCGAAATCACCGCGCACGGGCGCGTAACCCGTGCCCCCGAAGCCCGTCGTCGAGTCCGTTCCCGTCGAGGACGACCGGATGAACCACAGCCCCGTGGGCGGGTGGTAGACCGCAATGTCGGCTCTGCCGTCCCCGTCGTAGTCCGCAGGGACCGGGACATACCCCGAGCCGCCATAGCCGAGACTCGTCGTCGTCCCCGTGGAGGAATTCTGAATGAACCACAACCCCGAGGACGACTGGAAGACGGCGAGGTCGGTGCGCCGGTCCCCGTCGAAATCGGCAAGCTTCAGCTCGGTGGGAACGCCGAAGCCGAGCTGGACGACCTCGAAGTCATTGGCGGTCAGGGCGCCGAAAGCGGGGTTCAGAACGCTGTTGTCCCAGCGGGTGTCGTAGGTCCCGCTCACGTACATGCTGGTGCCGTTGTCGGCGACGATCAGGCCGTACTTCTTCATGGCCCGGAAGATCCTCTGCACCTCGGGCGTGTAGGAGGAGATGTCCTTGGCCGCCTTGAGGCGCAGCCGCGCCCCCATGGGAGGAGCGCCGCCCGTTGAGCCCGCCGTGTGGGAAGCAGGATAGACGTAGTTGTTGGTGGCACTCACCGTTACCCGGAAGGCGTGCCCGATCTCCGCCGTCCCGAAGGCCTCCTCGTAGCGGACCAGCCCCGGGAGCATGGCCAGCCCCGCGGCATCGGCCGAGGTCCAGGTCTCCGGCCGCCGGTGATTCTTGTTCAGGTCGAAGAAGGCCCCCGAACCGGCCAGCCACCGCCCGGTGCCCGTGTCGTAGAAGACGTTATAGAGCTCGTAGAGGTACCGGTTGTCGGCGTCCACGATCAGCATGTGCCGGTCCTGGCTAGAGCGGAGGTCCACATTGCCGGGATCGCCCCCCTCGATCCAGTGGGGCTGAGTGATCGCCAGGTCCGGTATGGGGTAGAAGGGGACG
>DATMQU010000095.1:0-4096 GCA_035566715.1 Vicinamibacteria bacterium | reverse complement strand
CTGCAGCGGGCTGCGGATCCCCAGCTCCCGGGCGGTCCGGATCACGTTGTCTATGCCGATCTCGCGGGTGATCCACACGGCCACCGCATTGCGGGACTCGGCCAGGGCTTGGCGAGCGGGGATCGGGCCCTTGAACCGGTTGTCGTAGTTGGCGATCCACTTGACGTCGTCAGCGGAACCCATGGGTACGCCGATTGGCTCGTCGGGCACCGTGGTGTCGAGGTCCAGGCCCTGGTGGAACGCGGCCAAGTACACCAGCGGCTTCATCGCCGAGCCCGGTTGCCGCAGCGAGCCCGTGACGCGGTTGTAATCAGAGTAGCTCGTGTAGCGGTCGTTGTAGACCTGCCGTCCGCCGGCCTCGGCTAGGATCGCCGCGTCCGCGTTGCGCAGCACCACGACCGAGCCCTGAATCAAGCCCTTCGCTCTGGGGTGCCGCTTTTCGTAGAGGGCGAGGCCGTTCTCCAGGCCTTCGTTCACGATGTTCTGCACGCGCTCGTCCACTGTGGAGCGGACCGCAATCCGCCCCTGGAACAGGTCCTCGACACCGAAGCGGTTCCCGCCGTGCTGGTTGAGCTCGTCGAAGACGTTCTCGATCGCGGCGGGGGCGTGGGTCTTGGCCACGGTGCGCGCCGCTACGCGGACCGGCTCGGCCTGGCAGCGCTTCGCGAGGCCCTCGGGGATGTAGCCGTTGCGCGCCATCAGGGCCAGGATCTGGTTGCGGCGGCGCAGGGGCCGCCGGTCGCCTGGCACCGGGGCGTAGTCCCGGGGCGACTTGCTGATCCCTGCCAGCAGCGCCGCGTTCCCCGCGTCCTGTGGCGTGTAGCTCGACAGGCGCCTACCGAAGTAATACTCGGAACCGGCGGCGAAGCCGTAGCGGCCATTGCCGAGGTACACGAAGCTGGCGTAGCGGGCGAAGATCTCCTGCTTGGCCCGTTCCTGCGATCCGTAGCGCCGGTGCATCTCCTCCTCGAGCCAGAGCGTCAGGCGCACCTCCTCCAGCTTCCGGAGGAGCTTGTTCGTAGCCTTAACCCCCAGGGCCGCGGAGAGGAGCCACGGGGTCAGGCCGCCGCGGGAGAGTGCGTCACCGTTCTCGCGGCTCGTCAGGTCGTGGAGGAAGTAGCCGCGGACGAGCTGCTGCGTGAGCGTAGAGCCACCCTGCGGAAAGAGTAGCCGGGACCCAGCGCCGCCCCTCCACCACGTGGCTAGGGACTGCATCGCCGTCTTCTGGATGACCCGCGGCAGCGAGCTGTAATCCACACCCGAGTGGGAGAGGAAGTTCTTGTCTTCGGCCGCCAGGATGGCCTGGCGCAGGATGAGAGGCACCTCGGCGTAGGAGACTACCCGGCGGTACTCCCGTGCCAGCTCGATTAACACCTTCCCCTGACCGTCGTAGACTTCGCCGATCGTGGGAGGCTCGAAACGGATGAAAGGCCCGAGGTCGGGGAGGCCACTCCGGTCGAAGTATACGTGTTGAACGAAACCCGCCGCGGGCAGAAACGGGAGCAGCGCCAGGCACGCGGCGGCGAGGCGCACGAAACGGTGCGACCACGCGGACCGCAGCCGCTCGGCCACGAAGGCGCCAGCACACCGCAGCCGGCGGGCCAGGTCGGCGCAGGCGCACCGCAGGCGCGACACGGCTGCGCCGTACAGATCGCGAGAGAAAGGGTAGCGGCTGCGCTCGTGGCCGGCGCGCGCCGCGTCGAGAGGGGCACCGACTTCGGTGAGAAGGGTCATCGGGGATCAAGATGAGCAAGCAACGTGCCGCCAAGCCGTTGGCTCTCTCGCCCCGTCGGGTACGGCCCTAACCAGCACGCCACGCTGGAGATGAGAGAAGCGCGCGAGCCAAGGCGCCATCGGAGACGAGTAAGACTCCGCGCTGGCGTTGTAAGGCTGGGAGAAGGCCGTGCTCTCAGAGCACTAATGGAAGATGCGACGGCTGCTCAGTCGCTACCGTCGGGAAACCAGGTGAATGACCGCCACGAAGACGGCGGCGCCGATGATCGACCACAGGATCCCGAAGGGATGGCCACTGATGTGGACCACCAGAGGCTCCGACAGCTTGAGCTGGGTTGCAAACCAGGGCCCAAGGAGTGCGCCTATAAAACCGAGGGCTATGGAAACGATAAGCCCGCCGCGGACGTCGCCAGCGATAGCCCTGCCGATGGAGCCGCAGACGGCCGCGATTACGATGAGGAGTATGAGCCCCGGCAATGTGATAGTCATTACAAGCCCCTTTCGCTTTTAGATTGAGCCCTACCCGGAGGCGCGATACCGATCGCGCCTCCGGGGAACCAGCTGCCTCAGGTCAGCGATCGGTCTTGTCGCCGTCCTTGTCGTGGTGATCGTCATCCTTGTCGTGGTGGTCGTCATCCTTGTCGTGGTGGTCGTCGCCGTCACGGTCGTGGCAGGTACTGCGATCTTTGTCGTGGTGGTCGCTGTCACCGTCATGGTGATCGCTGTCACCATCGTGGTGGTCGCCGTCCTTGTCGTGGTGGTCATCGCAATCACATATCACCTTGATCTTGCACCCTGGGGGGCCCGGTGGGGGGATGTTGCCGCCGGAGCCGCAGACGGAGACGGTGTTCTGGCCGCTCAAGGTCACGGCAGCGTTCAGCGCCAAGGCCCTACCGATCAGGCTTGCGCCGGGATCCAGGCCGATACTCGCGATGGCGAGAATGTTGCCAACGAGCTTGGTGTTCACACCGATGGTCGCGGAGCTGCCGATCAGCCAAAACACGTCCGCCCCGTTGCAATCGGGCTTGCCATTGACGAAAACAGACGCTCCGACCTCCGGGCTCCCTCCGGTTGTGAGCGTACTCCCGATATTGAAAATCCAGGGGCCCGGGCCGGTGAGGTTGATTGGTCCGTTCAACAGAACCCCCGATCCAAAACAATACACGCCAGAGCTGAGGGGCTGAGGGAGTAGCTCCAGCGACGTAACACCCGTGAAGGTGAAATTGCACGGCTGTGATGCGAGAGCGAGATACGCGATGCCGGCATCCACGTGGGCCTGAAGCGCGGCGGCATCACCTGGGTGTAACGTTCCCGTAAGCGTGCAATCAGGATTAAAGCCCGTGATTGCAGTACCGGGACTGACGCCAACGTCTCCGGCGATGGCGCCGGCACCGGTGCACGTCACCGTCGATGCACCCAGGACCCCGAAGCTCGCCGCCGAACCCAGCGTTGGCGAGGCGGCCAACGCCGGCGAGGGGCCCAAGACAAGCACGGCGAATCCCATGCTTGCCAATAGAATCAAGTATTTACATTTCATTTTGAATCTCCCCTTCCCTAAGTTACGGGAAAACCACGCCGTCATGCACCTTAGGTATGCGGCTGCCCTACGGTGCAATCGGGATGCCAGCCGGTCCTTGCCCGAGACATGCTCGAATTTCGGGACGGGAGACGACTACACCGCAACAACACTTGATCAGGAACGATAGCTGAGTGGGTGTCGTCGACCTCCGCGCGAGTGTATGGTGTACAAACTGCCTTCCCAGTACCTCGCCCTAACGTGGTGGCATGCTGGCCACGCGGCCGCGGCCACGAGATACAGTTTCCGCATCATGCATCTGGCACGTGCATTGCTAGTACTCGCGGCATGCTCCAATTGCAGACAGAACCGGTCGGGGGCCGTAGGGAGGTCGGGGATATGAAAGGCTCTGGGGCACTGCTGGGGACCGTGGTCGTGGTGGCCCTGGCGCTCGCACCCGCGTGCCGCAACACCTCAGAAGGCGTGAAGGAGGACTCCCGGCAGAACGGGGAGAAAGTCCGGCAAGAGACTCAGGAGGCCAAAGGGGAGTCCCAGGACACTGCCCACAAGATCGGGGAGAAGGCCAAGGAGGTCGGGGGCAAGGTTACCGAGGGCACCAAGAGCGTCGGCGAGAAAGTCAAGGAGGGGGCCAACGAGGTCGGCTCTGAAGTCGGGGCCAAGAAGCAGACCGTCGACGTGAAGGCGGCCCTCATGCTTGACAAGAGCATCGACGCCTCCCACATCGAAGTGGACACTGACGCCGACACCAAGACGGTGACCCTCAAGGGCAAGGTGCCGACCGCCGCCCAGAAGGCGGCCGCGGAGAAGGTGGCCCGGGAAAAGGCC
>DATMQU010000094.1:0-2516 GCA_035566715.1 Vicinamibacteria bacterium | reverse complement strand
CGCCACGAATCCACAGCGACCCCCGGATGCCCCGGTCGATGAGGTACCGCATCGCGAAGCGGATGTCCGCCTCGTGGCAGAGTATGCCCGCCCGCCGCAAGCCTTCCCGGAGGGGGGGAGTGTCGGAGGGGCTGTCCACCTCGACCCGAGACACGGGTTTTCCCTCCAGCGAGACCTTGCCGGTGGGCGTGATCCGCCCCGCCCCCAGTTCACGGGCGCGCTCGGCGTCGTCCGTCTCCACGAAGAAGTGCGGGACTTCGCGGTGGTCCCGGACCAGAAACGGTCGCCCGTCCTCGAGCCGCCCGTAGAGGTGGATCACGGGCCGGCCCGACTCCATCCGGTAGGTCGGCTGAAGGATGAATCCGCGAAGGGGAGCGGGCATGCCGGGGGGCCAGGCGGTTGGAACTGCCGAGTTGTATCACATCCCGGACCGGCGGGCCGCCGGCCCCTCCGCTCGCGAGGGGCCGACCCCCTGGGGAGTCTGGAGGCAGGGCCAGATCCCGGCCGGGGGGTAGAATCGGAGTCGAGTTCGTGGCCAACCCCGCCCGGCGACATCCCGCCAATGCTCCCGGTCCCTGGTTCGTGGACCGCTCCTGCATCAACTGTGACGTCTCCCGGCAGTGCGCGCCGGAAATGTTCGGGGAGACGGACGACCAGGCGGTGGTCGTGCGCCAGCCCGCGACCCCCTCCGAGGTAGAGGACGCCACGCGGGCCATGCTCGCGTGTCCCACCGCCTCCATCGGCGTCATGGGCGAGAAGCCCCCGACCGATGGCCTTTTCCCCCAGCCGCTCGAGGACGGCGTCTACTACTGCGGCTACACCTCCCGACATTCCTTCGGGGCGAACCCGTACTTCGTCGAGCAGGAGGGGGGGAACCTGCTTGTGGATTCGCCCCGCTTCGTGCCCGCCCTCGTGGGCGCCTTCGAGAATGCGGGCGGCCTCGCCCACATCCTCCTCACCCACGGCGACGACGTGGCGGAGGCGGAACGCTTTGCAGGGCACTTCCACGCACGGGTCTGGATCCACGAGGGTGACGCCCCGGCCGCACCCTTCGCCACCGACATCCTCCGCGGCCTCGACCCCGTCGCCATCACGCCCGCTCTCGCGGCCATTCCCGTGCCCGGGCACACCCGGGGGAGCGTCGTCTACCTTCTGGGGGGCCGCTTCCTCTTCACCGGCGACTCGCTCTACTGGAGCCGCCGCCGCGGCCGGCTCTCCGCCTTCCGGGATGCCTGCTGGTACTCGTGGGAAGAGCAAGCCCGGTCGCTGGCCCGCCTGGAGGGGCACCTCTTTGAGTGGGTCCTGCCCGGCCACGGCAATCGGGCCCAAGGCCCGGCGCTCCAGTGGCAGGCGCAGCTCCGGGACCTCGTGCGCTGGATGGGGAGCACGGCCGATCCCTCCGATTGGTGAAACGGGGTCCGCACTGCGGGCTCGACCTCGGGCATGGTTTCCCGGCGGGTAGCGCGTCCCGCGGAGGCATTCAGTCCATTGAATCCTAACCTTGCGCTCGCGGGGCAGAAGGCGTATGAAGTGCGGGCCGTCCTTCCTAGAGGAGCCCCCATGATCCCTTCGCGCGGCCTGGTCGCTACGCTGTTCCTCACCGCCTTCTTCGCTGTCCCGCCCGCCACTACATTCGCCGCGGCGCCAGCCAGGGACGTGCCCCCCGACGGCTTCTACCGCTATCCCACCATCGGCGGGGGCATGATCGTCTTCGCCGCCGAGGGCGACCTCTGGAGGGTCCCCGTGAGCGGCGGTGTCGCCGTGCGCCTGACCGCCCACGAGGGCGAGGAGCGCTTCCCCCGGATATCACCGGACGGCCGGCTCCTCGCCTTCACGGCCCAATACGAAGGGAACGACGACGTCTACGTGATGCCCTTGGCGGGGGGGGAGCCTTCGCGTCTCACCTTCCATCCCGCGTCCGACCAGGCGATTGGCTGGACCGCCAACGGCAAGATCCTCTTCCGCAGCCGGCGCGACCATCCCCACGGGGACTACCGGGTCTACACCGTCTCCCCGGAAGGGGGGATCCCGGAGATGATCCCCCTCGAGCCGGCGGCCTGGGTCAGCTTCGAAATCGGGGGCTCGCGGATCGCGCTCCAAAAGATGGGGCTCGAGTTCCACAACTGGAAGCGCTACAAGGGGGGCGAGGCGGAGGAGATCTACGTCGGCACCCTCGAGCCGCTCGCCTTCACCAAAATCACCACCTACGACGGAAAGAACGCCTTTCCCATGTGGGCCCCCGATGGGCGTATCTACTTCGTGACCGACCGCTGGGGCCGACCGAACCTGGCGTCGATGAAACCCGACGGGAGCGACGTCCGGAGACTCACCCACTTCGACGACTACGACGTGCGTTGGCCGGCGATGGGCGACGGCAAGATCGTCTATCAGCACAAGATGGACATCTGGCTGTACGACCTCGCCTCCGCCAAGAACGAGCAGGTCAACATCCAGCTGCCCAGCGACCGGTTTCAGGTGCGCGAGCGCTTCGTGGACCCCCGGCCGACCCTGCGCTC
>DATMQU010000093.1:0-5489 GCA_035566715.1 Vicinamibacteria bacterium | reverse complement strand
GGAGGGGTTCTCGGTGGTGGCCCCGATGAGGACAATGTCCCCCGACTCCACGTGGGAGAGCAGGGCGTCCTGCTGCCCCTTGTGGAAGCGGTGGATCTCGTCGATGAAGACGATGGTGCGGCGCCCCTCCCGGCGCCGGCGCACCTCCGCCTCCTTGAGGATCTCGCGCACCTCTTTCACGCCCGAGAGCACGGCGCTCATGGCCTCGAAGTGGGCGCGGGTCAGGCGGCGGATGACATGGGCGAGGGTGGTCTTGCCGGAGCCGGGGGGACCCCAGAGGATGAGGGAGCGGAGCGCGTCCTGCTCGATGGCGCGGCGCAGGGGTCGTCCCGGCCCCAGCACCTCCTCCTGGCCGAGAATCTCGTCGAGCGTGCGCGGGCGAACGCGGTCGGCCAGGGGTGCGTCGGGCCGGGGGGCGTCTGCGGGCAGGCCCGGCTCCGGGAACAACATGCCCGAGCCATCCCCCCGCCGCTCGCCCATCGAAGGAAGCGTATCCGAAACGGGGTCGGCCCGCGAAGACGCGCCTAGCGCCGCCCCCGCTGCCGGGCGACCTCGAATAGGAGCACCGCCGCCGCCACCCCCACGTTCAGGCTCTCCACCCGCCCGCGCAGGGGGATGGCCAGCCGCCGGTCCGCGCCCGCGGCCAGCTCGGGGGGAAGGCCCGTGCCTTCGCTGCCGAGCAGAAGAGCCAGGGGACCCCTGAGGTCCGCCTGATCGTAGGGCGTCTCTCCCTCCGCGGATGCCGCGACGGCGAGGAGGCCCCGGGCCCTTACGCGCCCGAGCGCCTCCCCGGGGGGGAGACCCCGCACCAAGGGAAGCCGGAAGGCGCTTCCCATCGACCCCCGGAGCGCTTTCCACGAGAAGGGGTCGGCGGTGCCTGCGGTCAGATAGGCGCCGGTCGCGCCCGCGGCCTCCGCCGTTCGCAGCAGGCCCCCCAGGTTGCCCGGATTCTGGACGCCCACCGCGACCACGAGGAGGGGCAGGCCGGTGAAGAGCCGCTCCTCCGCGAAGGCCGGTCGCCGGGCCAGGGCCAGAATGCCCTGGCTCGTCTCCACCTCCGAGAGGGACGCGAGCACGCCCTCCTCTACCCGGCGCACGCTCACCCGCCGCTCGGTCAGGGCTCGCAGGAGCCCGCCCCCGCGGTCGCTGGCCTCGAGCCGGGTCACGACCACCGCCTCCACGATCTCGATGTCCGCCGCCAGCGCCTCCTCGAGGAGCTTCGGGCCCTCGATCAGGCAGAGCTCGTCCGCGGCCGAAGTCTCCTTCAGCCGGCGCAGCCGCTGCACCAAGGGGTGACGGCGGCTGTGGATGACCGGGTCGGGAGCGGCCATGGCGGGAGGAAGGCGTGATAGTATCACGGGGTTCGGCGCCTCCCGGCGCGGACGACCATGGTGGACGAGATCAAGAGACGGCTCGAAGAGGAGATCCGCACCTTGGACTACGAGCTGAAGGTGCAACTTCCGAAGGAGATCCTCCGGGCCCGGGAGCACGGCGACTTGCGAGAGAACGCGGAGTACAAGTCGGCCAAGGAGCGTCAGAGTTTCCTCCAGGCGCGGATCGGCCAGCTCCACCGCCGGCTGGCCGCCCTCTCCCTCATGAACCTGGACAGGGTGCCGCGGGACAAGGTGGGCCTCGGCTCGACCGTGAGCCTGCGCCAGACCGCGAACGGAGAGGAAGTGGTCTACGAGATCGTGACCCCGGAGGAGGCGGACCCGACCGTAGGCCGGATCTCGCCGTCCTCTCCCATCGGGAAGTCCCTGCTCGGCCACGAGCCCGGGGACACGGTCGAGGTCGTGGTTCCCTCCGGGACCAAGGAGTACGAGATCACCAAGCTGGTCACGATCCACGACCAGGTGAAGGACTCCGCGGCCGGAGCCTGACGGCCCCGTTCCGGTGCCCGCCGCTCCCCTCACGATCGTTCCCCTCGACGCCGACCTCGCCGCATTCCTCGCCCGCCTGCCGGGGGCGCCCGGGGTCGGCCAGATCTTGGGCCCGGACGGAGGCAACCTCGTGATCGGGCGCACGTCGAACCTGAGACGCTGGGCCGCCTCCCACCTCGGGGCGGGGCCCCGCCGCCCCGGCCAGCGCCCGCCCACCGACCTCCGTCCGCTGGCGACGGCGGTGGGCTACGCGCGCACGACATCCGCCTTCCACCAGCGCTTGCGCTACGAGCGCCTCATGGCCGTTCATGTGCCCCCGGCCGCCCGCCGCGACCTGAAGCCGCCCGCATTCCTGCATCTGGATCCTGGGGAGCGGTTCCCAAGAGTCACGATCCGGGAGGCGGACACCGGGGGTCGCGCCCTCTTCGGCCCCTTCCGCAACCGGCGGGCCGCGGAGCGGACCAAGGCCGCCCTCCACAAGGTCCACCCCCTCCGCCCCTGCGACTACACGTTCGAGCCGGATCCCGTCCTGCCCCTCGGCCTCGGCTGCCTCTACGCCCAGGTGCGCTCCTGCGCCGCCCCCTGTCTGGCGCGCGTCTCGGAGGAGGCCTACCGCGGCCTGGCCGGGGAGGCCGGGGCCCTGCTCGCGCGGCCGTGGGCACGGCCCCCGGAGTTCGCGGCCTGGCTGCCCCCCTTTGTGTCGGCCGCGGCCGCGCGGGGCCTGGTGGTGGCGGTGGGGACGGCGGGGATCGAGTTGCACCCGCTCCAGGCGGGACGTGTCCTGGACGAGCTGAGCCTGACCACCACCCGCGAAGACCTGGAGGCGAGCCTCGACGGGTTGCGATGGGAACCGCCGGAGGCGGCGGGCCTCGACTGGCCCTGGCTCTCCGCCTGGCTCGCGAGCCCGCGGGGGAGGGGAAGCTATGTCCCCGTGCCCGACGCGCCGGACGCTTCGCTACTCCTGGCCGGGATCCGGGCCGCCCTCGACGTGGACGTGGCTGCCACTCGCGCTCGGTGATAACGTAGGGTCCTCGCAGGAGCAATCGTCTTGAAGGAGTACTCACCCAAGCGACGGACCGCCCTGATTCTGGTGGGGACGGGCACCGCCGGGGCCTATCACGCGGGCGTGCTGCGGGCCCTGGACGAGAGCGGGGTCAAGATCGACCTCCTGGTCGGCTCCGGGGTGGGCGTGGTGGCGGCGGCCTACGGCGCGGTGGCGGGGGGATCCAAGCTGTATGGTCCCGGCGGCTTCTGGGACGGCGTTCGCGGCGGCTCCTTCTTCGCGCTGCGGCCGCTGGCCCACCTGGCCGTGATCCTGCTCGGCTTGTCGTTCGCGGTCTTCCTCATGCCCCTGGCCCTGGCCCTGGTCGCGGGCCTCCTCTTTCCCCTCGTCCTCATCGCGGACCGCCTGGCTCCCGGCCTGCCCTCGCGCGTCCTGGGGCGGTTCTGGGTCGCGCCCGAAGTTCTGAGCGGTCCCTACCTGGCCGCCCTCGCCCTGCCCATCTTCGCGCTCGCGGCCGCGATGCTCGTCTTCCTGATCCGCTCCTGGCTGCGGGACGGGCGGCGGTTCCCGGAATCCTTCGAGTCGTTCCTTTCCGTCCGCCCCGGGCAGGACCGCTTGCGGCGCGGGCTTTGGGAGATCGCCCGCGGCCCCGCCCTCTCCCGGAGGCCGCCCTCGGAGGCCGAGCTGGGCGAGCGCTTCGTGGCCCTGGCCGCCGAGAACCTGGGTCAGCCGGGCTTCCGCGAGCTCATCCTGCGCACCGCCGACCTGGACGGGGAGGGCGTGCTCCCCTTCGTCCTCCTGCAGGACCAGCACAAGACCGCCTTCGTGGCCGCCCGCGGGCGGCAGGCGCGCTCGCGCCTGGAGGGGATCCCGGGGGCGGTGGACCTGCGCGCCCCCGGCTACGGCGGGATGCTCTTCGAGGCGGTGATGACCGGCCTCCTCCCGCCCCTGGCCGCCCCCGTGCGGCGGGTGGCTTTCCCCAAGGGGGGGCTCTTCGGAGGGGAGACCCACCGCCTGAGCGACGCCACCCTGGTCATGGGGGCCGGCCTCTCCGAGGCCGTGGCTGCGGGCGCGGAGCAGGTGATCGTGGCCTCCGCCACCCCCCCCGCCGCCGCCCCCCTGACGCGCCGCCGCGGGGCGCGCGCCCAGCTCGAGAGCGTGCTCGCCGCCCTGGAGCGGCAAGCCCTGGAGCGCGACATCCAAGGGGCGGAGAGGATGAACCGCATGGTGGAGACCCTGGGGCATCGCACGGAGGACGGGGGCCGGGCCTGGCAGGATCCCGCCACCCTCAGGGTCTACCGGGACTTCGCCCTCTATGTTGTTCGCCCGGAGCGGAGGTTCCTGGGCCCCCTGGAGCTGGGCGGGGCCCGGGATCCCGCCACCGAGGTGTGGCAGACGACGGCGGATCTCATGGAGCAGGGCTATCGCGACGCCTATCGCGTGTTCGTGGAGCCGGTGGTGGGCGCGGCACCCGTGCCGGCCCGGACGCCGGGCCTCGAGGCGGCGACCCAGCCCGTGCAGCTCTAAGGAGGGGGAGGGAGCCATGAGCAAGCGAGGCATCGGGACGCGGGCGGTGCGTGGCGGGCGCGAGGCCCGCCCGGGGCCCCTCACCACCCCCATCGTCCAGTCGTCCACCTTCGCCTTCGCCTCCTCCGCCGAGATGCGGCGCTATCTGGAGGGAGACGAGGAGCTCTACCTCTACACGCGCTACGCGAACCCCACCCTCCGGGAGCTGGAGGAGTCACTGGCCGCTCTGGAGGAGGGGGAAGCGGGCCTGGTCTTCGCATCCGGCATGGCCGCCATCACCACCGCCATCCTCTCCCTGGTGAAGGCGGGCGATGAGGTGCTGGCCAGCGCCTCGCTCTACGGCGGGACCACTCGGTTCGTGCGCGAGGTGCTCCCCGCGCTGGGGGTGGGGGGACAGCTGATCCCGCCCTCCCGCCTGACCAACCTCGAGGGGCTGGCGAGCCCGCGCAGCCGCGTCCTCGTCATCGAGAGCCCCACCAACCCCTCCCTGGACGTCCTGGACATCGGGGCCGTGGCCAGCGCCGCCCACGACCGCGGGCTCGCCCTGATCGTGGACAACACCTTCGCGACCCCCTGCCTGCAGCGCCCCCTCGCGCAGGGGGCCGATTTCGTCATGCACAGCCTGACCAAGGCCCTCGGCGGACACACCGACATCATCGGGGGCGCCCTCGTGGGGTCCCGGGCTCGGATCGAGGGCGCGCGCTCCCTGCTCAAGGTCCTGGGCGGCTGCCTCGATCCCCACGCCGCCTTCCTCGTTCTGCGCGGCCTGAAGACGCTGCACCTGCGCGTGGAGCGGCAGTGCGAGAACGCGCTGGCCCTGGCCCGCCGGCTGGAGGGCCACCCCAAGCTGTCCCGGGTCCGTTATCCCGGGCTGCCCTCGCACCCCGCGCACGAGGTCGCGCGCCGGCAGATGTCGGCCTTCGGGGGAGTGGTGTCGATCGTCCTCAAGGGCGGCCTGCCCGCCGCGGAGCGCTTCTACGACCACCTCCGTCTGGTGACCCGCGCGGCCAGCCTGGGCGGGGTGGAGTCCCTGGTGAGCCTGCCCGTCCACACCTCCCACCACGGCTACAGCGACGAGC
>DATMQU010000092.1:0-3532 GCA_035566715.1 Vicinamibacteria bacterium | reverse complement strand
TACCCGGCAGCTGAAGGCGGGGGCGATTCTTGAAAAAGCGCTCGCGGTCCAGCCGGAGCATCCGGGCGCCTTGCATTATCTGATCCACAGCTATGACTTCCCACCGCTCGCGGATCGCGGGCTTCTCGCGGCACGGCAGTTCGGCGATGTGGCTCCCTCGGCTCCCCATGCCCTCCATATGCCGTCCCATATCTACTCCATGCTCGGCATGTGGCAGGAGTCGATCAAGTCAAACCAGGCCGCTCTTACGGCGGCCAAGGGCTACGCTCACGCGCTGGACTTCATGGTCTATGCGTATTTGCAGGGAGCGCAGGATGCGGAAGCGAAGAGGGCAGTCGACCGGAACGCCGAACTTCAAAAAACCCAGGGCGCCCTGGGGACCGCGAATCCAACCGGGGCCGTTCTTGCCGGCTACACCGCCCTCTCCGCGATCCCCGCGCGCTACGCGCTCGAGCGGGGGGCCTGGACCGAGGCGTCCGCGCTTCCGCTGGCTTCCGCCACTCCCGTGGCTGATTCGATAACTTACTTCGCCCGGGCCATGGGGTCGGCTCGAGGCGGCGACCTGGAGGGTGCGCGGGGCAGTGTTGAGCAATTGAAGCGAATCGCGGCCGAGCTGCTGCAGTCCAAGGATGACTACTGGGCGGAGCAGGTGGACATCATGCGGAGCGCGAGCGCGGCCTGGGTGGCCCACCGAGAAGGGAAGAAGGATGAGGCCTTGAGGCTGATGCGCTCTGCGGCGGATGCGGAGGATGCCAGCGAAAAGCACGTAGCGATGGAGAACCGGCTTTGGCCCATGCGCGAACTGCTCGGCGATTTGCTCCTTGCCGCCGGCGAGCCGGCGCCCGCTCTGAAGGAGTACGAGGCTTCTTTGCAATCGTCACGCAACCGGTACCGTGGATTCTACGGCGCCGCGAAAGCGGCCCAACTCGCGGGCGATCGGGAAAAGGCGCAGACCTACTACGAGAAGCTCGTGGCGCTCTGCACCCACGCCGATACGGAGCGCCCAGAGCTTCTGGAAGCGAGGAAATATCTCGCGCGACCCTGACGGATCGGGGCTCTCAGAGAGCTCGGCGGATAGCCGAGGTCAAGCGCCCTGGGCTATTCGCTCGACGGGTGGGAGCTGAGAGAGATCTAAGGCTCTTTGCCGGGAAAGAAGTGCGGGCCGGTCACCCTGTCCTCCGCACCCTCTGCCGTGCCCGGGGGGCGTCGGCTCGTCGCTTGCTTGCCCTCCGGGAAGCCGAGCCGGAGGCGCGGGGCCGGTGGGCCACCGCCAGCAGATGGGGGCCGAGCCCGAGCAGGGAAGGCTCACGCTCCACCGCGCGCACGAATCGGAGCAGGGTGTCCCGCTTCCGGCGATCGCCCCAGAGGAGATCGAGGTCGTGGAGGAAGGCACCGGGTCCCTCGAGGGCGACGAGGTCGTCCAGGACGAGCCCCGCCGCGCGGACCTCGCTCGTGAGCTCCTCCGGGCGGTGGAAGAAGGCGCTCGTGAAGTACTGCGGCCGGCCGGTGGGGTTGCGATGCTGGCCGTCGACGAGGTCCTGCTCCACGATCCGCTCAAAGTCGGGGTCCGCGAAGAGCGCTCCCCGGAGGCCATCCAGGAGGGAGGCGAAGCGGGAGATCGCGGCCGCGAAGAGGAGGCCGCCCGGCCGCAAGACCCGCCGGGCCTCGCGCAGAGCGGCCAGCCGTTCGCGGCGCCGCAGGAGGTGGTAGAGCGGCCCCAGCAGCAGGACGACGTCCACGCTGGCGCGGGCCCGCTCCAGGGAGCGCGCCTCCCCCCTCCTCACGCTGGCCAGGGGAGCCGACTGGGTCGCAGAGGCCCGCTGCGCCTGCTCCACGTGGAGGGGCACGGGGTCCACGAGGTGGACCTCATACCCCTGGGCGGCCAACCAGAGCGCGTAAGCCCCGGCCGCGCCCCCCACGTCCAGGATCACGGCGGGGGCGGGCGGGAGGTGGCGGGTGAGGAGCTCCCGGGTGCGGGCCTGCTCGAGCCGAAACTCCTGGTCGAGCCGCCCCGCCTCCGTGCCCTGCCCGTAGAAGGCAGAGACCTCGGGCGGGATTTCCATGGCTGATGAGATTCTAACCCCGCCTCAGCCGGCGGCTTTTGGTACCGCCCGCGCCAGCCAGGAGCAGAGGCCGGAGGCGAGTTGGACGAGCGTGGCCAGGGAGAAGAGGCGGAGGCCCCGCCGCTGTCAACGGAGCGGAGTTTCTGCGGACTCTCCCGGGTTCTCGCGCGTCTCTACGGGGAGCCCGAGGCCCCGCCAGGCGCCCAGGCCGCCGGCCAGGGGCCGGACCCTCGTGATCCCGCGCGCCCTCAGGAGCAGTGCCACCCGGGCACTCGTGGCCTCGTTCGGTCACGTGCAATAGAGCACGATCTCCCGGTCGCGGGGGATCAGGTCGTGCCGGTCCGCCAGCTCCTCGGCGGACAAGCGCAGCGCCCCCGGGATCGTCCTCGGATCGGCCGCGAAGTCGAGGGCGCCCCGCAGGTCCACCACCACCACCTCCTCCCCCGCCTCCAGCTTGAGCCGGAGATCCTCGGCGCTGATGCGGGCCATCCGCAGGTTTCGGAGGAACCGTTGCCGCTGGGCGTACTTCCAGCCCAGCCACGCGAGGAAGGCGGCGACCAAGATGGCGCCCAGGGTGGCCGCGTGCCGGGCCACGTCCTCCAGCTGGTCGCTGAAGATGTAGCCGAGGAGGAAGAAGGTCCCGGCCCAGATCAGGGCGCCCGCCCCCGCGTAGAAGACAAAGCGGGAGAGCCGCATGCCGATGATCCCGGCCAGGGGCGGGGCCACGGTGGCGAAGCCGGGAACGAACTTGGCCACGAGCAGGGTGCGCGCGCCGTGGCGGACGAAAACCTCCTCCGTCCGGCGCACGCAGGAGTCGGGCTCCAGGGAGATGCGGCAGAGCAGGCTGAGAATCGAGCTCCCCCGGCGGCGCCCCGCCTCGTACCACAGGAGCTCGCCGAGCACGGAGGCCACGACGCAGACGCCCAGCGCGGAAGCGGTGTCCAGTCGGCCCTGGCCGGCGAGCGCCCCCGCGGCGAGGAGGAGCGGCCCCGTGGGGAGGGGGAGGCCGAGCTGGTCCGCAAACACCGCCACCGAGAGCACGGCCAGAGGGTGGTGGAGCAGGAAGGCGAGCGCGCCCGTCGCGGGGACTTCGGCCAAGCCCTGATTATGACCGATCCCTGCCGCGGACAGGCCCAGTCTGCTAGCATCGCAGCTCCATGGGCGAGATCTCCGGAAGCGTCACCTACGAGGAGGTGGCGGCGGCCTCGCGCCGCCTGCAGGGCGTGGCCTCCCGGACCCCGGTCATGACCTCCCGGGCCCTGGATGACCAGCTGGGGGCCGAGGTCTTCTTGAAGTGCGAAAGCCTCCAGCGGACGGGGACTTTCAAGTTCCGCGGGGCCTACCATGCTATCTCTCGCCTGTCCCCGGCGGAGAGGCGCCGGGGTGTTCTCACCTACTCCTCGGGCAATCACGCCCAGGCCATCGCCCTGGCCAGCCGGCTGCTGGGCGCGGCGGCCACGATCGTCATG
>DATMQU010000091.1:0-16837 GCA_035566715.1 Vicinamibacteria bacterium | reverse complement strand
GCCGACCCTGGGTCGGCTTGAAGGGAACCGTGGTTTCTTTCCCGCACTGGGAGCAGGTCGCCACCGTCTCGACGCGCTCCCGCGCGGTATGCCCCATCCGGGAGTTCCGCCTGCCCTTGCAGTCCTTGCAACGCTTGGGCTCGTTCTTGAAGTTCTTGTCCGCGTAGAAGAGCTGCTCGCCTGCGGTCCAGACGAACGGCTGGTGGCACTCGACGCACACCAGACTCTTGTCTCGGTACTCCATGGCCTCTCCTCGTGAGGGTCAGGCCCGCCCCGGCGACCCGGGGTTCGTCATTCGCTCTCGCGGCGTATCTTCTTCCGGCTCCTCTTGCGAGCCAGCGCCTGCTTGGCCCGGCGCTTGTCTCCGGGCTTCAGGTAGAAGCTGTGCTTCTTGATGTCCTTGATGATGTCTTCCTGCTGCACTTTCCGCTTGAAGCGACGGAGGGCATTTTCGATAGATTCGCCCTCCTGGACCTTGATCTCGGCCAAAACGTGAACACCCCCTGACTATCGTGGATTCTGGTGAAGGTACGACCCGCTGTTCATTGGGTGGCGGTACTCCGCCGGCCAAATGCTAGGGCATGGTCCGGGGGGTGTCAAGAATATTAAGAACCATCCTTGGCGGGCGTGCTCGCTCCCGCGGTTGTGGGAGGGGCAGGGACCCCTTGGCACTCCTGGCATATAAACTCTGCTATATCAAAGAGTTAAGACCTGCCGGCTCCGGCCGCACGACCGCGCTTCTCGCCCCGGGCGCCCCCGTGCGATGATCCCCGCGTGGCTGCTGCTCCCGGGACCCTCCACGTGGTGGCGACGCCTCTCGGCAACCTCGAGGACATCACGCTCCGGGCGGTGCGCGTGCTGCGCGAGGTGGGGCTCGTGGCCTGTGAGGACACCCGGCGCACGGCCCGGCTGCTCAAGGCCCACGGGATCGCCACCCCCACCCTCTCCTATTTCGAGCACAACGAGCGCTGGCGGGGGGCGCGGATCCTGGAGGCCCTGCGCGCGGGGAGGAGCGTGGCCCTGGTCGCGGACGCGGGGACGCCGGGGCTCTCCGACCCCGGCTACCGGCTGGTGCGGGACGCCCGCGCGGAGGGCATCCCCGTCCTCCCCGTCCCCGGCCCCAGCGCCGCCGTGGCCGCCCTCTCCGTCTCCGGGCTGCCCACCGACCGCTTCCTGTTCGTGGGCTTCCTGCCCGCGCGGGCGGGCGCCCGGCGGCGGGCCCTCGAGGCGCTTTCGCAGGTGCGGGAGACGCTCGTGATCTACGAGTCGCCCGTCCGCGTGGTCGCCTCGCTCCAAGACATGGCCGACCTCCTGGGCGACCGCGAGGCGTTCCTCTGTCGCGAGGCCACCAAGGTTCACGAGGAGTACGTGCGGGATCGGCTGTCCGCGCTCCGGGGGCTCCTCGGGGACCGGCCGCGGGTGCGCGGAGAGATCGTCCTCGTGGTGGCGGGGGCGGAGGCCGCTCCCGCGGCGTCGGAGGAGACGCTCCCCGCCCTCTTCGCCCGCCTGACCGCGGAGGGCCGGACGCGCCGGGAGGCGGTGAAGGAGGCGGCCCAGCTCCTGGGACTGCCCGCGCGGGAGGTGTATCGACGGACGCTCGGCTGAGGGCCGGCTCCCCCGCCGCCCTCGCCTACCTCGGCGCGAAGCTCCGCCCCGGGAAGAGCTCCGAGGGCTCCACCTTGCGGGAGAGGCGCACGAACACGGGCTTCATGAGGTCGCGCCGCTCGTAGGCGACCCCAAGCTCAGAGAGCCGTCGGCCCATCCTGTCCGCCGCGGTCATGTTCACGGCCACGAGCGCGGCCTCCGGAGCCCGCTCGACCCCCTCGCGGTACTCGAAGAAGTACTCGGTGGTGGTGGGCCCGAGCTTGGCCGAGCACGTCACGCGCTCTCCGGACAGGAAGTTGATCTTGGTGGCCAGGAAGAAGTCGGTGTAGCACCAGCGCACGCCCTCGCCCTCCAGGCCCGCCACGAAGGCCCGCCACTTTCCGTCGGCCAGCATGGTGCCCTCGGCCTGGGCCACCGAGCCCAGGGCGCCGAAAGCCACGACCAGGACCAGGACCCACCTTCGGCTACCGGGGAGCGCCTCGGCCAGGAAGATGGGCAGCGGCGCCATCAGGAAGAGCAGGTAGCGCGGGTTCCCGGGGACGTGGGGAAGAGCCAGGAGGGCCACCGCTAGGTTGACGGCTGCGAAGAGGAGCAGGAGGGTGAGGGGCCGCGAGCGGAGCCGCCACGCCGCCCCCACCGCGCGGGCCGTGGCCAGGGCGGCCAGGACCACCGTGAGCCAGGCGAGGACGAGAAGGACGGCGTCGAGAAGGGGTGCGTGGCCGGGGTCGTAGCCCATCAGTATCGGCCAATGGTCCGTCACCATCCCGACGAGCCTTTGCCCCAAGCCCGCCCCCGAGTCCTCTCCCCCCACCGCCGGGCCCCCCGGCATCAAGTACAGGAACGACTCCCAACCATTCCCCGCGTTCCAAAGCCAGCCGGGCAGGTAGCCGAGCGCGAAGCCCCCGGCCAGGGCCAGAAGCGAGCGCGGGGCGCGGCGGCGTCCGAAGACGACGAGGGCCAGGACCACCGCCGTCAGGTGGATCACGGCCAGGATGTGGCACCAGAACGCCAGGCCGAGGAGAAGGCCGGCCTTGAGGGCCCGCCGGGGCCGGCCCTCCTCCTCGAGCGCCCATCGGGCGGCCAGCCACAGGGCCCAGGTGCCCAGGGCCAGCACCTCCACGTAGTTGCCGTCGTTGCTCAGGCTGTACCGGGTGAGGAAGGGGGGCCCGAAGGCGAGGTAGAGCCCCGCCGCCACCGCCGTGCCCGAGTCCCGGCCGGAGACGAGCGAGCCCAGCCGGTAGACGCCGGCCACGAACGCGGCGAAAAACAGGACGGAGACGAGGGCGAAGGCCCGGGCGGGGTCGATGAGGGCGGCGAGAGGAGCGGTGAGGTGGGACTTCAGGCTGCCGCTGTAGGGAACGTGGGGGACGAAGACCAGGTGATCGATGCCGTCCCGGATGTGGAGGGCCACGATCCCGGAGAGGGCGCCGTCCGGTGTCACCGCCCCCGCCGCGCCCTGGACGACCAGAGGCAAGCGGAAGAGCACGGCCAGGACCACGACCAGGAGCGCCCCGCCCCAGAGGGCCGGCCCCTCCTCGCCTCGCTCCCGCCCGGACCAGAGCCAGGCCAGAGCCAGGACGAGCAGGGGCAGGCCGAGCAGGGGGGAGGGAAGCGCGGTCAGCCACGCCGGGCGGAAGGCCGCTCCCGCGTCGAACCAGCGGAGACAGAAGAGAATCCAAAGGCAGGCCGCCGCCGCGCCCCACGCGGAAGGCCGCGGCCATTGGACCCGACTCGGCGGCGGTTCATGGTACGGTGGCATGCTGATTCGCCCACATGACGGGCGCTACGGCCAGGAGGGCCGGAGGTAAAGCACGTGGAGCGTCGAGACCCCCGCCGATCTCTGGGCGGACGCCGCGGGAAGCGTGAACGGCACGTCGAGGACGCCGACTCCGAGCATCCGGCGGAGACTAACATAAGACCGCCATCCCCCTGGGGAGGGCAAGACTGGCCGCGCTAGTACGGCACCCCGCCGTTCAGGTCTTCGTCAGAGGCCTGCTCGGCGGGGACTTCTTGCCCCTGCGCGAACTCATCGGACGGGAGCTGCGCCGGGAGCGGCGCACCCTCGACCTCGGCTGCGGTCCGGGCATCTTCGCCGACCTCTTCGCTCCCGAGGAATACGTGGGGGTGGACCCGAGCGCTCGCTACATCGACCATGCCCGCGACACGCGGCCCGGGATCTTCCTGGTCGCCGATCTCCGCCGGGTGCCGCTGCCTGAGGACCGCTTCGACCAGGTCCTCATTGTCGAGCGAATGCACGGCCTCGCGGACAAAGACGCCGCCGCGCTCCTCGCCGAGGCCTTCCGGATGCTGGTGGGCGGGGGCCGGGCCTTGGTCGTGGAGCGGGTCGTGGGTGCCCGCGGCCTCTTCGGCCGCCTGCGGGAGCGCTGGGGGCGGCCCCCGCGCGCGGCCGAGGATTACCGCCGCCTCTTCCAACCCCGGGCCCGCATCGAGAGGTCAGAGACGCTCAGGAGCGGAACCGGTCACTACCTCGCGACCGTGCTCAGCAAGGGGGCCCTGCGCGCGGGATCCGGGGCCGCTCGTGGGTCAGGCTGAGTGTTGCCCGATCTCATCCGTGCCATGATGGAGGAGCACGGGAGTGGTTACGGAATCGCTGCTCATCATTACGGGAAGCATGGGGGCAGGCAAGACAACCGTTCTCGGCGAAGCATCGGACCTCCTCGCCCGGCGCGACATGACCCATGCCGCAATCGACCTGGACGCCCTCGGGCTGGCCCATCTCCCGTCAAGGAGCAGAGATGCCGCGATGTACCAAAATCTTCGCTCTGTCTGCGACAACTACGCTTCCTTCGGCGTAAGGCGGCTATTGCTGGCGCGTGCCATCGAAGACCGCGCGGAGCTGGAACAGTGTCGGAGCTCTGTTTCCGCCACCCACACGGTCATCTGCCGTCTTACGGCGGGCGTCGAAGTCATGCGGCAGCGCGTCCAGGGGCGCGAATTGGGCGTGTCGCAGCGAGATTACGTGGCGCGGGTCGCGAAACTGAACGTCATTCTCGACCGGGCGCGGCTCGAGGATTTCACCGTGACGAGCGACAATCGCCCGCCGACCGAGATTGCACAAGAAATGCTCATCAAGGCCGGATGGATTTCAAGCTGACCCGCTCGCCCCGGGGCAGGACGGGTTGACAGCCAAAGCTAACCCGTGTCAGTGTTGGCGGTTAGATTGAACGCACCAGCCTCATTCCCGCTCCCGTGAAGGTTCTGGTCGTCGGCAACGGTGGCCGGGAGCACGCCCTCGTCTGGAAGATCCGCCAGAGCCCGCTGGTCGAGGACGTGTATTGCGCCCCCGGCAACGCCGGGATCGCGGACCTTGCGGACTGCATCCCCATCGACACCTCCAACATCGTGGAGGTGGCGGACTTCGCGCAGACCATCAAAGCCGACCTGACGGTGGTGGGGCCCGAGCTGCCCCTCGTCCTGGGCATCGGGGACGAGTTCCGGCGCCGGGGGCTCTCCGTCTTTTGCCCCGATCGGGGCGCGGCCGAGATCGAGGGCTCGAAGGCCTTCGCCCGCGAGTTCATGCAGCGGCACGAAATCCCGGCGCCCCGCTACGAGATCTGCGCGTCGCTGGAGGAGGCCCAGGCCTTCCTGCGCCGGGCTCCCTTTGGCTACCCCGTGGTCATCAAGGTGGACGGGCTGGCCGCCGGAAAGGGCACGGTGGTGGCGCAAGACGCCGCGGAGGCGAAAGCGGTGGTCGCCCAGATAATGACGGACAAGCGGTTCGGCTCCGCGGCCGCCAAGCTGGTCATCGAGGAATTCCTGTCCGGGGAGGAGGTCTCCTTCCTGGTCCTCTCCGATGGCTCGCGCGTGGTCCCCCTGGTGTCGGTGCAGGACCACAAGCGCGCCCTCGACGGCGACCAGGGCCCTAATACGGGGGGCATGGGCACGGTCTCCCCCGCCACCAACCTGTCCCTGGACGTCCACAAGCAGATCATGCAGGAGATCATCCTCCCCACCATCGCCGGGCTGGCCGGGGAGGGCCGTCGCTTCCTGGGGGTGCTCTACGCGGGGCTCATGATGACGGACAGCGGCCCCCGGGTCCTGGAGTTCAACGCCCGCTTCGGCGACCCCGAGTGCCAGGTGATCATGCCCCGCATGCGCTCCGACATCGTGCCCATCCTCCAGCAAGCCGCCGAAGGCCAGATTAAGGACACCAAGATCGAGTGGGCGAAAGAGCCCGCGGTCTGCGTGGTGCTGGCCAGCAAGGGCTACCCCGACAACCCCGAGACCGGCCAGGCGGTGCAGGGCCTGGAGTCGCTCAAGGGCCTGCCCGACGTGTTCGTCTATCACGCCGCCACCGCCCTGCGCGACGGTGAGGTCGTGACGGTGGGGGGGCGCGTTCTCGGGATCACGGCCCTGGGCGCCAATTTGGACGCGGCCGTGGCACGCGCCTACCAAGCCGTGCAGAAGGTGTCGTTCCCGGGGATGCACTACCGGAAGGACATCGGCCAGAAGGCCCTGGCTCGCCTGCACGCCCCACGCTAGGGGCCCCGTGCGCCCCGGAGCCACGGCGGCCCGGAACTCCCTCTCCCCCCGCGCGCGCCTCGCCCTCGCCTCCGGCCTGAGCCTGGCTCTGAACCTCACGGGGATCACTTGGGGGCTCCCCGCCCGCTGGCACCCGGACGAGAAGGCGGACGTGGCGGCCAGAATGGCGCGGGGCGAGGGGCTCGCCCCCGACTCCTTCATCAACCCCTCCCTCCCCCTCTACGCGATGCTGCCCCCGCTCTTTATCCAGGACGGGCTGCGCCGGGCGGGGGTGCTCGCGGGCTCCGCCGCCGATCCCCTCCTCCTCGGGCGCATCCTCTCCGCGGGGGCGGGGGCGGGGGCGGTCTTCCTGTTGGGAGTGGCCGTCGGCCGCACCCACCCCCAGCTGGGCGTCCTGCCCGCGGTCCTTCTCGCCGTCTGCCCTGGTTTCGTGAACCTCTGTCATTTCGCGACCCCCGAGGCCTGGTACCTGCTCGGCACGAGCGCCACCCTGCTATTGGCGCTTCGCCATCTCGGAGGGTGCGCCCCCGCCTGGACCGTCGGCCTGGCCCTGGGCCTCACCGCCTCCACGAAGTACACGGCGGCCGCCCTTCTCGTCCCCGTCCTGGCCGCGGTCTGGCTCCGCCCCGGGGGCGAGGCCAACGCCACCTCGCGCCGGATCGCCCTCGGCGTGGGCCTCGTCGGGATGGCGGTGGGGCTGGCCCTTCTCCAGAGCCCCGGCGTCGAGCTCGCCTCCCGCCTGCACCTCGGGGACGTGCGCCTGCTCCATCCCGCCCACGCCCAGAGCTTCGTCCGCGGCGTGGGCGGGGCCGCGCTTCTGGGAGGGGCCGCCGTCGCCCTCCTGGCGTACTTCTCAAGGACGCGGCCGGCCGTGGCGCGCCTGGTCCGCCTCGAGGTCGTCGCGGTCGGCCTCTCCGCCCTCGTCGGCTTCTTGATCGGCACGCCCTTCGCGGCCCTGCGGCCCCTGGCCTTCCTCAGCGACCTCGCCTTCAACGACCAAACCCGCTTCGAGTACAAGGGCCTGGTGGGGGCCTCCACGTCGTACCTGCCCTACCTGGGCCTGCTCGGCGATGCCCTCACCTGGCCTCTCCTGGCCAGCGCCCTCGCGGGAGCGCTCGTTCTCGTACACCGGATCCGCGGCGGCGACCGGCCCGCCCTCGTCCTCCTCCTGGCCGCGGTGTCGCCCTACCTGCTGGTGGCCTCGTCGGGACACCAGGCCATGCGCTTCCTGGCCCCCGTGCTCCCCCCCGCGGCCTGGATCGCCGCTCTCGGGCTGCGCGCGCTCGTCTGGCCCAAGGCGCGGCCCTGGGTGAGCGGGCTCGTGGCGGCCCGGGCCGCGCTCGGGACCCTCCTCGTCCTGCGGCTGTTCTTCGTCGATTCCCGGATCCTGGCCACGCGCTGGATCGAGCGGAACGTGCCCGTGGGCGCCACCCTCGACCTGATCGCGAACAACCCCGGCTACGCCCCCCAGATCCCGGAGGGCCGGACCCTTCGCCTCGTGCCCACCCTCTCCCGGGAGATGGCGCCGCCCGAGCGCTTCGTGGAGGCCGCCGCGGGCTACCCCGCGGAGGCCGCCCCCTGGCTCGTCCTCACCGCCTCCTTCTACGAGCGCTTCTTGGAGCATCCCGAGCAGCGCCCCGAGAGGGCGCGCTTTTTCCGCGAGCTCCTGGAGGGCCGGGGCGGTTTCGAGGTCGCGGCGCGCTTTCGCCAGGAGGGCTGGCTCCACCCGCCGGCCGAGTTCGTGGACCCCGAGATCGTCATCTTGCGGAAGAAGCAGGAAGGGACGGGCGCGGCCCCTGGGGCTTGAGGGAGGGCGGGCTCAGCCGCCGGCCAGGCCCGCGATCACGACCTGGAAGCGCAGGACGTCGGCCGCGTTTCCCGCCGGCTTGTCGGGGCGGGCGGTGAGAGGCAGGCCGTCGATGTCCACGATGCCGGGCAGAAGGATCAGCTCGATCTGGCGTCCCGGCCGTAGCACATCCCCCGGCTCCACGGTGAGGGTGCGCCTTCCGCCGTCGTAGGTGACCTTGGCCCCGTCGAACCCGCGGTCGCCCGGCAGCGTGCGCCCCGTATAGCGCAGGATCACGCGGCCTTTGAAGCTCTGCTCGTTCATGTCCTTGCTGAACTGGACCTGGAAGCGCCCGTCGGTCGGGACCTCGCGGTCCCCGTCGAGGGGCAACGAGAACACCACCACCGGGGGCACCTTCGGCCGCTCGGGCGGGGGAGGCGGGGGCTGGACCTGCGCGGTGGGGGTGGGAGCGGACGTCACCTCCACCTGGAGGGCCCTCAGGTAGGTCACGCTCCCCGAGGTCTCCGGACGTCCCACCACCACCACCCATTTTCCGGTGTCGCGCTTCAGGCCCGGGTCCAGGTCGAAGCCGATGCCCTTGGGCTTCTTGCCCGTGACCCAGACCGCAAACACATCGTCCTTGATCACCCAGTCGGAGGAGTTGCGCTGGCTGCGGACGGGCAGGTCGCCGTAGAGGTTCCGCCCCCGAAACTTGCCCACCACGCGCACGGTCTGGTTGTCGTGGCCGCCCGGCTTCAAGACCAGGCTCTCCAGCGTCACCGAGTTGGCCTTCAGGAGGGCCCCCTTGGTATCCTTCTCGGGAGGGCCGAGGTACTTCCAGAACTGGACCAGGACCAGGTGCCCCTGGGTGTCGCTGGTCTCGTTCACGACACCCGTGATCTGCACTTCCTGGCCGAACCAGCGCTTGGCCTCGGTCTCGAACTCGTAGCCGACCTCCGACGCGGGAATGATCTCGATCTGCCCCCCGAACGTCCCCCGGAGGGCGAAACCGAACATCCGGCCCTGGAGCCGGTTCGACATCTCGAGGGTGCCCTTGGTCCGCACCGCGCGGTTTTGGTAAGCGGTGGCGCCCAGATTGAGCAGATCGTCGACGCTGACCTCGACGGGGGTGCCGTACATGTAGTCGTACTGGCTTTGGGCCGGCTGCTCCTCCTGGGGGGCGGCAACGCTCGGCACCCCCAGGGCCCCCAGGGCGAGGGCCAATGTCCCCGCCAGCCTCCGACCACGCATGATCCAGTATAGGCCCGGCAATGGAGGTGGGGTCAAGCCTCCCCCCGCCCCGACCGTGGGCCAGCCTGACTGACCAACCGACCCCCGACCCCCGGGCAATGCCCGGGCGCGAAATCCTGCTCGGGTACAACGAGCAGCCGCCTGGCGATCCGCTCGCGCCGGCTCATCGTTGGCTTGGTCCAAACGAGTCGATTCGAGCGCCGCCCGCGGCAACGGCCTTCGCGGGCTGGTCGGAGGGAGGCACCTTTAGCAGTGGCCAAACGCTAAGGCGCCGCCTTGAGTGCCACCGCAATCGCGAACCACCCCGTGGTCGGGGGATGGGTGGTCTGGTGCCAGCCGAACGACAGCTGGCTGGTATCGGAATTGTAGATGTGGGCGGTGCCGTCGCCCAGGTCCAGGATCGAGGCGTCGGTCTGCCCGGTGTAGAAGACGTGGTCCGCGACGTAACCAGCGCCAATCATGCTCGTGGGCGGTCCCGTGTACTCGTTGACCAGGCCGATGACGAGGCCGTTCGCCGTGGTCGGGGTGATAACGGGAGCGCTCGTGATGTCGTCGCCGGCAAGGATCTGCGCTCCCGTGGCTTCGGAGAATTTGTCGAAAGGTGCTGTCGCGGCGCCGATGATGTCCCAGGCGATGACGACGAGTGAAGTGTTGTTGGCGAGGTCGAAGGAGATCGTCAGGTCGTTCGAGGGGGTCGCATTGACGGCGTACCAGAACTGCGGGCTGTCCGGGCTCTCCCCTGCCACCTTCGTCCATGCGTTGCCCTTGCTGTCGGTGACGCTGGTGATCTCGTCCTGGCCCGTGTTCACGGGCGCCGACAACACCAGCAGGTTCCCGGACGATGGCAGGTTCACGGTGGATGATCCCGAAAATGGGTGAAACGTGTGCTGCATGTTTTGCACCCGGATCCCCTTGGCTGAGGGGGCCGTCCCCGCGACTGCCGCCTTGAAGGCGACGGCGATCGTGTTGAAGTGGTCGGCTTCGCCCACGGTGAGCGTCGGGTTGATGGCCGCCGCCGTGGTCTGGACCGTGTACTGGGAGATCGAGGCGAGTTCTCGGTTCGCCGACGCGAGGCTGAAGCCGGTGGCGACGTTGATGGCGCTGACAAAGCTCGCCAGGTTGCCGAGCGAACCCGCGCCCGGAATGGCGATCGCGTGGTGATAGATGAGGTTCCCACCGTTCGCGTCGTTGTTTCCCGGCGTGAAGGCGCCGGGAGAGACCGGGCTGGCGACGTCAGACGCGGCGCTGCTCCCGTTTACAGCCGCGGTAGTCGCGATGTTGTACCACTCCGATACGGTGGCATGGACGTTGAAGATCGAGGCATCGAAGTGGATCGTAATCCTCTGCGTCCCGGCCGCAGCGCCGAGGGCATAAAGGATCGTGGTCGTCTCGCCATTGGCCACGAAGTCGGTGTGCGGGCCCGTCGTCCACGGGTTGCCCTTGTCGTCGCTCACCGTGATCGTGCGGGTCGGCGAGTACGCGTTGGTCAAAGCGAGGATGAGGCAGTTGTTTGCCAAGGTGGGATTCGCGAGGTTGATGATGAAGTCGTTGCCCACCTCCACGTCGCGGTTTGTATAGGTGGAGAGGTTCTGGACGAGGGTCGGCCGCGCGGGCACGCCCGATTGCGCCGTCTTGGCGCTGGCCGTGTTGGAATAGGCCGAGTCGCCGGAGGAGCTGGTGGCGCGCACGCGATAGAAGTAGGTGGTCGACGCGCTCAGCCCGGTGTCCGAGTAGGTGGCGGCGGTGGCGCCGGCGACCGTGATCTGGGTGAAGGTGACGTTGTCGGTCGAGCGCTCGACCTTGACCCCGGTCTGGGTGGTCGAGGTGTTGGTCCAGGAGAGGTTGATCTGAGCCGTTCCCGCTGCCGTGGCCGCGAGGTTGGTCGGAGCGGTGGGCGGCGGCGGCGGCGACTGGGTCGTGGCGCTGGCCGTGTTGGAGTAGGGAGAGTCGCCGGAGGAGCTGGTGGCGCGCACGCGATAGAAGTAGGTGGTCGACGCGCTCAGCCCGGTGTCCGAGTAGCTGGCGGCGGTGGCGCCGGCGACGGTGATCTGGGTGAAAGTGACGTTGTCGATCGAGCGCTCGACCTTCACCCCGGTCTGGCTGGCCGAGGTGTTGGTCCAGGAGAGGTTGATCTGAGCCGTTCCGGCTGCGGTGGCCGCGAGATTGGTCGGAGCGGTGGGTGGCGGCGGCGACTGGGTGGTAGCGCTGGCCGTGTTGGAGTAGGGAGAGTCGCCGGAGGAACTGGTCGCGCGCACGCGATAGAAGTAGGTGGTCGACGCGCTCAGCCCGGTATCCGAGTAGCTGGCGGCGGTGGCGCCGGCGACCGTGATCTGGGTGAAAGTGACGTTATCGATCGAGCGCTCGATCTTGACCCCCGTCTGGGTAGTCGAGGTGTTGGTCCAGGAGAGGTTGATCTGAGCGGTTCCCGCTGCGGTGGCCGCGAGGTTGGTCGGAGCGGTGGGCGGCGGCGACTGGGTCGTGGCGCTGGCCGTGTTGGAGTAGGGAGAGTCGCCGGAGGAATTGGTGGCGCGCGCGCGATAGAAGTAGGTGGTCGAGGCGGTCAGCCCGGTGTCCGAGTAGCTGACCGCGCTGGCGCCGGCAACGGTGATCTGGGTGAAAGTGACGTTGTCGGTCGAGCGCTCGATCTTGACCCCGGTCTGGCTGGTCGAGGTGTTGGTCCAAGAGAGGTTGATCTGAGCGGTTCCGGCGGCCGCAGCCGCGAGATTGGTTGGAGCGGTGGGTGCCGGCGGCGGAGCGCTTGATATCGCTTTGAATGCCACCAGCTGCATGATCCACGGGCCGGAGCTCCCTAGAGGTGCAGTGGCCTTGTAGCTGCCCACGGCAGAGACAACTCGATCTTCGGCGATGTCCCCGTCGGGGCTTGTGATCACGCGGCTCGTCCACCCGGTGCCAGCGCCCGTCGTCCAAGTCGCCACGATGTTGGCAGCGAAGAGAAGGTCCGACGCATTGGTGGTGACCACGGCCGGCGTGCTGCTCGTCGTCGTGCTGCCTGTTGCCGAGGCTTTGACGTCCACCGGGCTGATCGGGTCCATCCCACCGTACTCGAGGATGCGGATGTCGGGGTATACCGCGCCGACGGTAAAGGAGACCTTGACGGTGTTGGCGCCGGCGGCCGCCGCGGCGATGTTCCTCGCGTAATAGATCGCCTGCGTCAGAGCGCCCGCGATCGCGGTCGGCCCCACCGCCAATTGATACGCGTTTCCCTTGGTATCGGTTACCGAGGAAACCTGCGCCGTGGTGTCATTCCAGCCGACGACCACCACGTTCAGATTTCCCGCCGACTGCGCCCCGTTGAACAATACGCTGACGCTGCTCGCTGGCGTCTGCGGAGTCGCGTAGTTCCTCTGAACGAAGGCGATGGCGGGTGCCGCCGCCTGCGCGAGGGGAGGGACTTGGCCTTCGCCAAGGTAGCGATAACCGTTGTCCCGATCGCCGTTCTGCTCGTTGTATCCGCGCTCCGGCGTCACGTCGATCGTCACGCTAGCGAGGTTGGATTCTTTGCGCCCGTTGCTGGCGGTGTAGGTGAAGGTGTCCTTGCCCACGAACTCTTTCGCCGGAAGGTAGAAGAACGACCCGTTCGCGTTGAGCAGTGCGAACCCGTGCACGGCCCTCTGGACGAGCTTGGCCGTTAGCGGCAAGCCCTCCAGATCCGTGTCGTTGACCAGCACGCCCGGTGCGGAGATTAGGAACGCGCGGTCCTTGGTGGTGGAGTACGCATCGTCCTTCGCGATGGGCGGGCGGTTCACCTTCCCGACCGTGATCGACACCGTCGCCACGTTCGAGTCGTCCCGGCCGTCATTCGCCTTGTATGTGAAGCTGTCACCGCCGTAGAAGCTCCCGTTGGGTGTGTAGTTGAAGGAGCCGTCTGTGGCGAGCGCGACGACGCCGTGCGACGTCTTGGTCACGAGCACCGCGCGGAGGACGGCGCCCTCGCCATCGGTGTCGTTGGCGAGCACGCCGGGCGCACCCACGTTCAGAATCGTGGCCTGAGGCGTGGAATAAGCGTCGTCGTTCGCGACCGGCGGCGTGCTGCATCTGCCCGTCGGCATCAGCGTTACGTCGAGTCCGGTGACCGGCGGCGGGACGTCGAACGGGTCGACGGTGACGGGCTCGTAGCCCGCCTTCGACGCGCGGATCCTCCAGCGGCCGGGAACCACGCCCCAGGCGTAGAGGCCATCCGCGCTCGTGATCTCCGGATTGTCGGTGGGGATGGTGTCGTGGGGATCCGGGACCACGTAGTTCGAGCCGGGCAAAGGTTCGTTCTTCTCGAGGCTGACGGTGGCGCCGCTCATAGGGGCGCCCGTGCAGCCGTCCCGGATCGTGCCGCTGGCTATGCCCTCGATGGCGGCGGCCGGCGGCGGCGGCTCGACGGGCACCGTCACTTCGACCGGCCCCCGGCCGCTCTGCGCGACGCCAGTTCCGCCGTCGCCGAAGCGCGCGAAGCTCGTCGTTAGCGCGCCTCCCCTGCCTCCCAGGATGGGGCCATCGATCGCGGCCATACGGGCCGTACCGTTCACGGTGAACGTGGCGCCGTCGGTGGCGCCGGTCAGGGCCAGCGCCACCAGGAGAATGGCCCGGTGCAACGCACGGCAAAGGCCGGCGCCGCTAGTAGACAGGCTCGTGACACAGGTCGGCCGCTGGTTCCTGCTCATTTCGACACCCCTCGGAGGCTCGACGGTCCTCGCCGCGCGACGTGCGCGCGTAGCACATTGATCAAAAAGAAATAGATGAGATGAAGCAGCTGGCCAGAATGCGTGGTGGCACGATGGCCACTCATTCCTGACGCAGGTCCGAGGCACGATCGGAAGGGAGACGAGCCGTGGCTTGAGTTGGCATCGACTCCAGGGAAGAAAGAAAGCCAGATGGCGTTGGGCGAGCTGGTCGGGGGGAGGAGCCCGAGGGAACGGTTGGGGTCGCGGACCTGAACTACCCAGGGGTGAACGCGCGGCGATGCCAGGTGAAGACGGACAAGGGGGACGCACCGGCCCTGGCTGAAGCGTGCGGGTGGGGGGCGTATCGGCGCGCGCATCTTTTCTCGGAGCAGCAGCGGCATGATCGGGCGGTGCTCACGGCGCGCGCCAGCCCACCTTCGCGGGCGCGGCTTCTGACGCTTGCGCAGGCGGTGCTCCGGCACGACCGCCCCCGCGTGTGGACGGAGAGGAGCGGAGAGAGCGTCAGAGCGCGGGACCTGTCCGAACCGCTGCAGGTCGAGGTCTGCACTCTGTGCTAGCGAGCCAGCCTCTCGATGACGAGCGCGAAGAGAAGGGTGAGCGACCTCGTGAAAACGGTCGCCGAGCCGACGGCGCATTGACGGTGACCAGCGTCGACACAAGATCGACGCAAGGGATCAGATATTCAGCTGTCGTGCGTTAGGCGGCCTAGACCTTCAATCCGGTGGCGCCTGCGGCGCGGCATCTCGTGTAAAGGCGCACTGCCAGGGCTCTGGCACCGCCCTTGACCCCGTCGAGGAGGCGACGAAGAGACTATTGACAAGGGTCGCCGCTTCAGAGAACGCCTTTTCACGCGCAGCAACGGCTGGAGAAGTGTCGTCAAAGAGGAGAACGGAGCGTCCAACCCCACTCAACCCTACCGTCAGGCCTGCGAGAGTGCGGCTACCCCGACTCGGGAGCCCCACAGGCCCATACGATCCTACTCGACATCGTTTAGCCAAAATGTGATCAAAGGGTACTCTTTCTCGGGGCAAGCGTCAAGACTTTCTGTCAGTGGGTAGTGGGTCAGTTTAACTGACCCACTACCGGTCAGTGATACTGGTCTGGGACCTGCACTTGTCCGGTGCCCTCAGCCGCTCTGGATCTCGCGCCCCTCGTTGTCTATCGGCAGCCGGATCCCTCCCGGGTCCCGGGTCGGCGCAGCCTCTCATGCCTCTGCGGATGGCCCAGAACGCGTCCAGGGTGGCCTGCTGGACAACTCGTCGGTTGATTTGCGTCACGACCTTGGGTGGCGGGTCAGCCAAACTGACCCACCACCCACTCTCGGTTTGACGCCGCCCGACCGGGTGGTTAACATCCTCGCGCCAAACCCACAAGCTTCTAGGACGCGCTGAACCACGGAGGATGGCATGGCCCAGGAGCGAGCGGCCCCGCCGGAGGCGTTCAAGCCCTACATCCCCGACGACACCGTGATCCCGGAGTTCACCTGGCGCGCGGTGATTCTGGGCATGATCTTCGGGATCATCTTCGGAGCGGTGACGGTGTACGTGGGCCTCCGGGCCGGTCTCACCGTGGCCGCCTCCATCCCCATCGCCGTGCTCTCCATCAGCCTGCTGCGGGCCCTGGGCCGGGCCACCATCCTCGAGAACAACATCGTGCAGACCACGGGCTCGGCCGGGGAATCGGTGGCGGGCGGCGTGATCTTCACGCTCCCCGCGCTCATCTTCCTGGGCTTCGACCTGCAGTACTGGCGGATCTTCATGCTGGCCTTGATCGGCGGGTGGCTGGGGGTGTTCTTCATGATTCCCCTCCGCCGCCAGCTCATCGTCAAGGAGCACGGGAACCTGCAGTATCCCGAGGGCACCGCCTGCGGCGACGTGCTCATCGCGGGCGACAAGGGGGGATCCTTCGCCAGCCGCGTCTTCCTGGGGCTCGGGCTGGGGGCGCTCTACACCCTCTTCCAGAACGAGAACATGTTCGCGGCTTGGCCCAGCACTCCGGCCTGGAATCCGGCCGGGTATCCGGGCTCCTCCGTCCGCGCCAACACCACCGCCGAGTACATGGGGGTGGGCTACATCATCGGCCCCCGCATCGCGGGCGTCATCTTCGCGGGGGGCGTCTTCGCCTGGCTGGTGGTCATGCCCGCCATCAAGTTCTTCGGCGGACACATGGCCACCCCCATCTACCCGGGCACGGTTCCCATCCGCGACATGTCGCCCACCCAGCTCTGGCAGAGCTACATCCGCCCCATGGGGGCAGGCGCGGTGGCGGCCTCCGGCCTCATCACCCTGATGAGGACGATCCCGACCATCGTGGCCGCCCTGAAGGCCGGCTTCGCGGACCTGGGCAAGGGGGCGGCGGCCGCGGCCGGCACCCGGCGCACCGAGCGCGACATGGACATGCGGGTCGCCGCCTTCGGCTCCCTCCTCATCCTGGCCATGATGTGGGCCATGCTCACCTTCTACCCGGTCGCGAACGCCGAGACCTCCGTCCTCGCCAACCTGGCGGCCGCGGTCTTCGTGGTGGTCTTCGGCTTCCTCTTCGTCACCGTCTCCTCGCGCATCGTGGGCCTGATCGGGACCTCCGCCAACCCGATCTCGGGCATGGCCATCGCTACCCTGATGGCGACTTGCGCGGTCTTTCTGGCCCTCCACTGGACGGGGGCGGCTTTCGGCGCCCTCGCCATCAGCATCGGCGGCGTCGTCTGCATCGCCTCCGCGAACGCGGGCAACACCTCCCAGGACCTGAAGACCGGCTTCATCGTGGGGGCCACCCCGCGGAAGCAGCAGATGAGCCTGCTCATCGGGGTGCTGGTCTCCGTCTTCGTGATCGGCTTCACCCTCATGGGCATGAACCGCGGCCTCGAGCAGTTCCGCGCCTACGCGGGCCGGCAGTTCACCCTGGCCGAGCTCCCCTCCGGGGTCGAGGTGCAGCAGAAGCAGTTCGATCGGGCGCAGGTGCGCTATTCCACGGAGAGCGGGGAGGTCACGCGGCCCGGCCA
>DATMQU010000090.1:0-12208 GCA_035566715.1 Vicinamibacteria bacterium | reverse complement strand
GAGGACGCCCGGCTGGACCTGGCCGTGGAGGGGGCGGTCTGGGGCGGCTTCGGGACCACCGGACAGCGCTGCACGGCGGCCAGCCGGGTGGCCGTCCACAAACGCGTCTACCGGGAGTTCATGGAGGCCTTCGTGGCCCGGGCCCGCGCCCTCCGGGTGGGCAACGGCCTCGACCCCCGGATCGAGATGGGTCCCTGCGTGAACGAGACCCAGCTCAAGACGGTGGACCGCTACGTGGGCGTGGGCCGGGAGGAGGGGGCCAAGCTGCTCTGCGGCGGCCACCGCCTGTCCGGGGGCGAGTACGACCGGGGCTACTTCTACGAACCCACGGTATTCGGCGACTGCTCCCCCCGCATGCGGGTCTCCTGCGAGGAGATCTTCGGGCCGGTGGTGTCGGTCATCCCCGTGGACTCTCTGGAGGAGGCCATCGCGGTCGGCAACTCCGTCGAGTACGGGCTCTCCGCCTCGATCTACACCCAGGACATCAACAAGGCCTTCACGGCCATGCGCGAGATGTACACCGGCATCTTCTACGTGAACGCCCCCACCATTGGGGCCGAGACCCATCTGCCCTTCGGCGGCACCAAGAACACGGGCAACGGCCACCGCGAGGCCTGCGTGCAGGCCTTGGAGGTGTTCTCGGAATGGAAGAGCATCTACATCGACTACAGCGGGACGCTCCAGCGGGCCCAGATTGACGCCTGAGGCCCGCCGGCCGCGCTAGGCCCCCCATCCCCCTCCTCCCTCCCTCTCCGGAGGGCCCGCAAGCCATCCCCTTGCCCTACTTCACGATCCGGGTATAATTGCCTAGAGTCCGGGGGTCCCGATTCCAGGTGACACATCGACTGAAAAGATGACTGCGCCCAGCCTCGACGACCGCAGCAAGGAAGTGCTGCGCTCCCTCATCCAACTGCATGTCGAGACCGGGGAGCCAGTGGGCTCGGAGAGCCTCTCCCGCCTGTTCAACCGCGCCCTCTCCCCCGCCACCCTGCGCAACATCATGGCCGATCTGGAAGCCCTGGGTTATCTCGACCACCCCCACACCAGCGCGGGGCGGATGCCCACCGACGATGGCTACCGCTTCTACGTGGACAGCCTGATGGGCCGTCAGCCCCTGCCCGCCCGGGACGCGGCCGCCATCCAGAGCGCGTTGCGCTCCGAGGGCTCGCTCGACCAGGTGCTGGAGAGCGCTTCCCGCCTTCTGTCGCGACTGAGCCGGAACGTGGGCTTCGTCCTCGCCCCCGACATCGCCAACACCAGCTTCCGCCACATCGACCTCGTCCCCCTCGCCCCTCCCCGGGTCCTGGTGGTGATGGTCTCGGCCACGGGCATCGTGACCAACAAGGTCGTGGAGATGGAGGAGAAGCTGGTCCCGGAAGAGCTCCAAGCCTGCGCCAACTACCTCAACACCCACTTCGCGGGGATGAACCTGGCCAGCATCCGCGCCCGTCTCCTCGAGCTCATGCGCGAGGAAAAGGCCCTCTACGACTCGCTCCTCCAGAACGTGATCGCGCTCGGCGAGCAAGCCTTCGCGGTCGAGGGCGAGGAGGCCAGCGTGTACCTGGACGGGACCTCGAACATCATCGCCCAGCCCGAGTTCGAGGACCTGGGCCGCATGCGCTCGCTCTTCAAGACCTTCGAGGAGAAGAGTCGCCTCGTCCGCATCCTGAACGCCTGCATCGCGGGAGACGGGATCAGGATCCTGATCGGCCACGAGAATCTGGACCCGGGGCTGAAGGACGTGGCGCTGGTCGCCTCCGGCTGCCCGGTGGAGGGGGAGCTGGGCTGGGGCCTGGGGGTCCTGGGATCCACCCGCATGGAGTACGCGCACGTGGTCTCGCTCGTGGACCACGTGGCGCGCGAGGTCTCGAACGTGCTGCGGGGGCGGCGGTCGTGAGCAAGGGCAAGGGCAAGGGCGTCCCGGAGACCCCGTCTCCGGAGAGCCTGGCTCGCCCCGGGGTCCATGGCTCCGGGGAGGCGGCCCCGCCCGAGGCCCCCCCCCGCGAGCGGGCCGGGGAGGGCGGGATGGCGCCCGCTCCCGCCGGCGCCCCCCCCGCCCGGGAAGAGCTCGAGGCCCTGAAGCGGGAGCGGGACGAGCTCCAGAACCAGCTCCTCCGCAAGCGGGCGGACTTCGAGAACTACCGCAAGCGCATGGAGCGGGACCGCCAGCAGGCTAGCCTGGATGCGGTAGCCGCCATCTTCCGGGATCTCATCCCCACCCTCGACAACCTCGAGCGCGCTTTGAAGGCGGGGGGCGGAGAAGAGGCCCTGCGCACGGGAGTCGAGCTCACCCAGCGGGAGCTCCTGAGCTTCCTCGACAGCCACGGGGTCGTGGCCCAGGAGCCGGTGGGGCAGAAATTCGACCCCCAGAACCACGAGGCCCTCCTGCACGAGCCGGTGCCCGGCTACGAGGAGGGAACGGTGGTGGAGGTCTTCCGCAAGGGATACTCCTTCAAGGACCGCCTCCTGCGGCCGGCCCTGGTCAAGGTGGCCAAGGGCAAGACGACGGATGATACGGCGGAGCCGGACGAGATACACTAGCGGGGCGGACCTACCCCCCGGGTCCTCCTGAGGGGAGTCGTGACCATGACCAAACACGAGGCTCGGCGTGGGTAAGCTGATCGGCATCGACCTGGGGACGACCAACTCCTGCGTGGCCGTCATGGAGGGCGGCGCCCCCCAGGTGATCCCGAACCAGGAGGGGGCGAGGACCACTCCCTCCATCGTGGGCTTCACCGCCAAGGGCGAGCGCCTGGTGGGGCAGATCGCCAAGCGCCAGGCCCTCACCAACCCCAAGAACACGGTCTTCGCGGTGAAGCGGCTGATCGGGCGCAAGTTCAGCTCGGCCGAGGTCGAGCAGGCCCGGCGCTTCCTGCCCTATCAGCTGGTGGAGTCCCCCAACGGGGACGTGCACGTCCAGATCGAGGAGAAGGTCTACTCCACCCCCGAGATCTCCTCTTTCGTCCTCCAGAAGCTCAAGGCCGCGGCCGAGGACTACCTGGGGGAGCCCGTCGAAGAAGCCATCATCACCGTTCCCGCCTACTTCAACGACCCCCAGCGCCAGGCCACCAAGGACGCCGGCCTAATCGCCGGCCTCAAGGTCTCGCGCATCATCAACGAGCCGACCGCGGCCGCCCTCGCCTACGGCCTCAAGAACGCCAAGGGGCAGTTCGTGGCCGTGTTCGACCTGGGGGGCGGGACCTTCGACATCTCGATCCTGGAGATGGCGGAGGGCTTGTTCCAGGTGCGGGCCACGGGCGGGGACACCTTCCTGGGGGGCGAGGACTTCGATCAGCGCGTCATCGACTGGCTGATCTCCGAGTTCCTGCGCGAGACCGGGATCGACCTGCACCAGGACCGCATGGCCCTCCAGCGCCTGAAGGAGGCGGCGGAGAAGGCCAAGTGCGAGCTCAGCACCGCCCAGCAAACGGAGATCGTGCTCCCCTTCATCTCCGCCGACGCCTCCGGGCCCAAGCACCTCAACACCGTCCTCTCCCGGCAGAAGTACGAGTCCCTGACCGACGACCTGCTGGAGCGCACGATCGAGCCCTGCCGCCGGTGCCTGGCCGACGCCGGCCTGCGCGCCGACCAGATCGACGAGGTGCTCCTGGTGGGGGGCCAGACCCGGGCCCCCAAGGTCTCGGACGTGGTGCGCAAGGTGTTCGGCAAGGAGCCCAACCGGGCCGTGAACCCCGACGAAGGAATCGCCATGGGGGCGGCCATTCAGACCGGGATCATCCAGGGCGAGGTCAAGGACCTGGTCCTTCTCGACGTCACCCCCCACACCCTGGGCATCGAGACCAAGGACGGCACTTTCACGCCCTTGATCGAGCGCAACAGCACCATCCCCACCCGCAAGAGCAGGGTCTTCACGACCGTGGCCGACAACCAGACCCGGGTCGAGGTGCACGTTCTCCAGGGCGAGAGCGACATGGCGGCCTACAACAAGAGCCTGGCCAAGTTCGAGCTGACCAGCATCCCGCCCGCTCCCAAGGGCGTCCCCCAGGTCGAGGTCTCCTTCGAGATCGACGTGAACGGCATCGTCTCCGTCTCCGCCCAGGACCAGGCCACCGGCCGAAGCCAGTCCATGGTCATCCACCCCTCGGGCGGCCTCAGCCAGTCGGAGGTGAGCCGGCTCGTGAACGAGACGCGGGCCCGCGAGCAGGTGGAGCGGTCCAAGAAAGACCAGGAGGCGGTGGTCCGCCAGCTGGAGGGCTTGGTCGCCAACACCATGCGCTCGGTCCAGGCCCTGGAGGGCAAACTGACCCCGGACGAGCAGGAGCGCATCCTGGCCGCGATGGAGCGGGCCAAGAAGGCCCGCGAAGGGGACCTGGACGAGCTGAAGGCGCGGCTCGTGGAGATGGAGAAGGCGGCCACCCTCATCGGGCAGGCCATGCTCCGGCCTTGAGGGGGGCGCTCTTCACGAGCCCCGCAGAGGCCCGGTCCCGGGAATAGCCCCTCATGGCCCCCACTTCCAAGCGTGACTACTACGAGGTCCTCGGAGTGCCCCGCAACGCCTCCGAGCAGGAGGTCAAGTCCGCCTACCGCAAGCTGGCCCTCAAGTACCATCCCGACCGCAACCCGGGGGACCGAGGGGCGGAGGAGCGCTTCAAGGAAGCGGCCGAGGCCTACAGCGTCCTCGGGGATGCGGACAAGCGCCAGCGCTACGACACCTACGGCCACGCCGGCCTGGGCGGGGCGGGGGGGGCGGGCTTCGACCCCTCCGTCTTCGCGGACTTCAGCGACATCCTGGGGGACTTCTTCGGCTTTGCCGACGTCTTCGGTCGCCGGCGCGGCGGCCCCCGCCGGGGGGCCGACCTCCGCTACAACCTGGAGATCTCCTTCGAGGAGGCGGCCTTCGGGACGGAGACCCACATCCAGATCCCCCGCTCCGACACCTGCTCCGCCTGCGGGGGCAGCGGAGCGGCCCCCGGCACCAAGCCCACGACCTGCACCACCTGCGGGGGGGCGGGCCAGGTCACGTTCCAGCAGGGATTCTTCAGCGTGGCCCGCACCTGCAGCCGCTGCCGGGGCACGGGGAAGATCGTGGCCAGCCAGTGCAAGGAGTGCGACGGACAGGGACAGGTGCCCATCGAGCGGAAGCTGCAGATCAAGATCCCGCCCGGGGTGGACACCGGCAGCCAGCTCCGCATCGCGGGGGAGGGCGAACCGGGCACGGTGGGGGCCCCTCCGGGCGACCTCTTCGTCGTCCTGCGCGTCCAGGACCACGCCCTCTTCAAGCGCGACGGCAACAGCCTCTTCTGCGAGATCCCGGTGAGCGTGACCCAGGCCACCCTGGGCGCGACCCTGGAGGTGCCCACCCTGGATGGGGGGAAGGTCAAGGTCAACCTTCACGAGGGAACCCAGCCGGGCACGGTCTTAAGGGTCAAGGGACAGGGCATCCCCCACTTGGGCGGGAAGGGACGGGGGGACCTGCACGTGCTTGTCCGCGTGGTGGTGCCCACCCGCCTGGCCCCCGAGCACCGCAAGCTCTTCGAGCAGATCTCCAAGACCCTGCCCGTGCCCGACCTCAAAGACCCGGACCGGTCCCTCTTCGACCGCATGAAGGACATCCTGGGGTAACGCTGCAGGCCTTCCGGCTCGATGTGCGGCAAGAGGATGAGGAGCGGGCGACGGCCCTGCTCTGGGACCTGGGCACGGCCGGCATTGAGGTGACGCCGGGGAAAGGCGAGAGGGTCGTGCTCCTCGCCTACTTCGCGGAGGCGCTCCCGGATCGCGAGGTGGCGGCGGCCCTGGCCCCCCTCCCCGGGGCGCGCCTGGAAGCGGCGCCCGTCCCGGAGGTGGACTGGGTGGCCCGCTTCCGGGAGGGCTTCCGGCCCTTCCGGGTCGGCCGTTTCCGCATCGCCCCCTCCTGGGCGCCGGGGGAGGACGGGAGCGACCTCCTGATCGTGGAGCCCGGCGCCGCCTTTGGCACCGGCACCCACGAGACCACGCGGCTCTGCCTGGCCGCCCTGGAGGCGCGGGCCGGGGAGGGCCCCCTCGGTCGCGTCCTCGACATCGGGACCGGCTCCGGCCTCCTGGCCGTGGCCGCGGCCAAGCTGGGCGCGCGGTTGGTGATCGCGCTCGACCTCGATCCCCTGGCCCTCGAGGCCGCGCGGCTCCACGCCCGCTTGAACCGGGTGGAGCTCCGCCTCCTGCGCGCGGACGGCGGCTCCCCCTTCCGGGCGGGAGCGTTCGATACCGTTCTCGCCAACCTCACCGCCGCCCTCCTGCACGAGCGCCGGGACGAGATCACCCGCCTGCGGGCGCCGGGCGGCGCCCTCGTGCTTTCCGGGATGCTGGATGAGGACGCGCGCGCCCTGACCCGCGCTTACGCCGGCCGGGGGCGGGTGGAGCAGAGGCGGGAGGGCGAATGGGCGGCCCTCGTCGTCGGGGGTGAGCGGTGAGGATCCCCCGCTTTCACGTCCCCCAGGCGGCGCCGGGGGCGCGCGTCTTTCTCCCCGAGCACGCCGCCCACCATGCGCGCCAGGTGCTCCGCTTGCGGGCGGGGGCGGCGGTGCGCGTCTTCGACGGCGCCGGGGAGGAGTTCGAGGCCACCCTGGACGTGGTCGCGCGGCAGGGCGTGCAGGCGCGGCTGGGAGCGCGGGTGGCTCCCTGCGCGGAGTCCTCCCTCCGCCTGGTCGTCGCGCTCTCGCCCCTCCCCGGGGAGCGGATGGAGCTGGTCATCCAGAAGGCCACCGAGCTCGGGGTGGCGGAGGTCTGGCCGGTGATCACGGCCCGCACGGAAGCGGTGGCCCGGCCCGCCCTGAGCGGCTCGCGCGACGAGCGCTGGAACAAGGTCGCGAGCGGGGCCGCGGAGCAGTGCGGTCGCGCCGTCGTGCCCCGCATCGCTCCCACCACGACCCTGGAGGCGCTCATCGAGGCGCCGTTCGCGGGGCCGCGGATCGTGCTCTTGGAGACGCCCGGCCAGCAGTCCCTGGCCGCCGTGAGCCCCCGCCCCACCGCCGTCCTTCTCTTGATCGGTCCCGCCGGAGGCTGGGAGCCGGGCGAGGTCGACCGCCTGCTGGCCGCCGGCTTCACGCCCGCGGGGCTGGGACCGCGGATCCTGCGGGCGGAGACGGCCGCTCTGGCCGCTCTCGTCGTGGCCCAGGTTCTCTGGGGCGATCTTCTTCCCTAGTCCTTCCCCGGAGGACGGGGGCCGCCCCTCACCCTGGCCCGCGCGCTCCTCTCGACGCTTTGGAAAAGCGGGATCCGCTCCGCGCCTGCGCTCCCGAGCGCGCCCACAGGACGTGCGCGCCTGCGCCTCCCCCGCATGCGGGATGCTATACTCGCCGCACTTCATGTTCCTCTTGGGACAGACCGTCGGCAAGTACCAGATCCTCTCCAACCTGGGCTCCGGCGGTTTCGGGACCGTCTTCCTGGCCAAGGATCTCTGGATCGACAAGAGAGTGGCGATCAAGGTCCCCCACCGGCAGAGCGGGGACTTCGACGACCTGCTCCAGGAGCCGCGCCTCCTGGCCGCGCTCGATCACCAGAACATCGTCGGCATCCTCACCGCCGAGCGCGTGGAAGGCATGTTCTTCATCGTGATGGAGTACATCAAGGGGGAGAGCCTGGAGGCCGTGCTCGACCGCGAGAAGTCGCTCGACCTGCCGCGCGCGCTCAACTACACGGTGCAGATCCTGAGGGGCGTCGAGCATGCCCACGATGCGCAGATCCTGCACCGGGACCTGCGCCCCGCCAACGTCCTCATCTCGGAGAGCGGGGTGGTGAAGGTGGCGGACTTCGGGACCTCCCGCTTCCTGGAGAAGTCACACGCCACCACCGTGATCGGCAGCCCTCCCTACATGGCCCCCGAGCAGTTCCAGGGGCGGGCGGTGCTCGCCTCCGACATCTACTCGGTGGGAGTGATCCTCTACCAGATGCTCACGGGCACCCTGCCCTACTTCAGCACCAACCCCGCCCAGATCGAGCGCATGGTGGCGCAGGGCCGCTGCACGCCGCCCAAGGTCCGGAACACCCAGGTTCCGCGGGAGATCTCCGACATCGTGATGAAAGCCCTGGCCCCCGAGCTCAAGGAGCGCTACCAGCGGGCCTCGGAGCTGCTCGAGGACCTGGCCACAGCCGGGGACATCGATCACAACGCCACCGAGCTGGAGGATATCCGTAAGCGTCTGAAAGCACGCGACGTACCCAAGAAGGGCTTCTGCTGGAACTGTCGAAAACCCCTGCACGCCCGCTCCGATACCTGTCCGTTTTGCGGCGAGAAGCAATGAGGGCGTCGCCCGGGCCTCGCTCCTAACCCTCCATCTCTCAGAGACTTCCCACTCGCCGGTCATTGACAGGCGGGCAGGGGGGGGCTAGAATCTGCCCATCGGGTGGCTCGGACCGCAGGCCGGCCGGGAGCAAAACCCCGACCTGCCCGCGATGGACCAAAAAACGAGGAGGAAGCGCGCTCATGCCCGTCCCGATGTCGGAGAAGATCTGGATGAACGGAAAGCTCGTCCCCTGGGACGACGCCCGCATCCACGTCTCCGCCCACGTCATCCACTACGGCTCCGCGGTGTTCGAGGGGCTGCGCTGTTACGCCACCCCCGAGGGCCCCGGCGTGTTCCGGCTGGATGCGCACACCGAGCGCCTCTACAACTCGGCCAAGATCTACCGCATGGATATCCCCTACTCCCCGGCGGAGATGAACCAGGCCGTCCTCGACACCATCACCGCGAATGGGATGGACGCCTGCTACATCCGCCCCCTCGTCTACCGGGGTCCCGGGCAGCTGGGCGTGAATCCCCTCCCCTGCCCCGTGGACGTGTTCATCATGGTGTGGGACTGGGGGAAGTACCTCGGCACGGAAGCCCTCGAGAAGGGCGTGGACGCCCGGGTGAGCTCCTGGGCCCGCATCGCCCCCAACACCCTGCCCGTGATGGCCAAGGCCTCCGCCAACTACATGAACTCCCAGCTCATCAAGATGGAGGCGATCAAGGACGGCTACGCGGAGGGCATCGCCCTCGACATCGAGGGAAACATTTCCGAGGGGAGCGGGGAGAACATCTTCATCGTCCGGAAGGGGACCCTCATCACGCCCCCCCTCGTCTCCTCGGTGCTGCCCGGGATCACCCGCGACAGCATCCTCGCCTTGGCCCGGCGGCAGGGGATCCCGGTGGCCGAGGAGCGGATGCCCCGCGAGCTGCTCTACCTGGCGGACGAGGTGTTCTTCACGGGCACCGCGGCGGAGATCACACCCATCCGCTCGGTGGACAAGATCGTGGTGGGCAAGGGGGTGCGGGGCCCCATCACGGAGGCCTTGCAGCGCGCCTTCTTCGACGTGATCGAGGGCCGGGTAGCGGACGAGTTCGGCTGGCTGACCTTCGTGCGAGAGCCCCGCGCGGCGGGCGCTCTGCCCGTCCGGAAGAGGAGCGCGGGCTAGCCCGAGACCGGAGCCTGGTCTCCGGGGTGGGAGAGGGGTCATGCACATCAACGACCTGTTGAAGATGGCGTCGGAGCGAAAAGCTTCCGACCTGCACCTCAAGGTGGGGTCCCATCCCGTGCTGCGCATCAACGGGGAGCTGATCCCGCTCGTGGAGACCAAGCGGCTCATGCAGGAGGACACCATCGCCATGGCGTTCTCCATCATGAGCAACCGCCAGAAGCAGAAGTTCAAGGACAACCTGGAGATCGACATCGCCTACTCCGTGCCCGGCCTGGGGCGCTTCCGCTGCAACGTCTTCCAGCAGCGGGGCACGGTCGGGCTGGTCCTGCGCGTGATCCCGGTCAAGATCATGACCGTGCGCGAGCTGGGGCTTCCCGTGGTGCTGGAGAAGATCGCCCAGGAGCAGAGGGGCCTGATCCTCTGCACGGGGACCACCGGCTCCGGCAAGTCGACCTCGCTCGCGGCCATGATCGACTACATCAACTCCCAGCGCACCGAGCACGTCATCACCATCGAGGACCCGATCGAGTTCCTGCACCGGGACAAGAAGTCGATCGTGAACCAGCGCGAGGTGGAGGTCGACACCCGCAGCTTCGCGGCCGCGCTCCGGAGCGCCCTGCGCCAGGACCCGGACGTGATCCTGGTCGGTGAGATGCGCGACTACGAGACCATCGAGACCGCCATCACCGCGGCCGAGACCGGCCACTTGGTGCTCTCCACCCTCCACACCCTGGATGCCACCGAGACCATCAACCGCATCATCTCCGTCTTCCCCCCCCACCAGCAGAAGCAGATCCGGCTCCAGCTGTCGGGGGTGCTGAAGGCCGTCATGTCCATGCGCCTGATCCCCCGAGCGGACGGCCACGGCCGCGTGCCCGCGGTGGAGGTCATGATCACCACCCCCTTCATCCGCGACTGCATCATCAACAAGGACAAGACCAAGCTGATCCATGAGGCCATCGCGGCCGGGGTGTCGCAGTACGGGATGCAGACCTTCGACCAGTCGATCTTCTCGCTCTACAAGAAGGACCTCATCACCTACGACGAGGCCCTGCGTCGGGCCAGCAACCCGGACGAGTTCAAGTTGAAGATCCAGGGGATCCAGTCCAGCTCCGACATCGCGGCGGAGGAGATGGAAAAGACCATGCAGTCGTTCGACATGGAATAAGCGGCCGGCGCCTCTCCGTCTCGACGGCGCGGGCCCGCGGGGCAGCGGTGAGGTCCGGTGATGGCCAGGAAAGAGGTCCAGGAGAGCGCGCCCACCGCCTACCAGCGGGCCCTCCTCCGTCTCGCCCGACGGGACCACAGCGAGAACGAGCTGAGGCGGGCCCTCCTCCGGCTCGGCTACCCCGAGAAGGAAGTGGAGGGGGCGGTGCGGCGGCTGCGGGCCGAGCGTTACCTGGACGACGCCGCCTTCGCGGCCCGCTTCGCGCGCAGCCGCCTGGCGGACCGGGGCCAAGGGCGCCACTCTGTCCGGCACGGCCTTCGGGAGCGGGGCGTGGCCCCCGCCCTCGTGGAACGGGGGCTCCAGGAGGCGCTCACCGAGGTCTCGGAGGCGGGCACGCTGGACGCGGTGGCCCGGCGGTACTGGCGGCAGCGGGCCCGGGAGGAGCCGGAGAGGCGGCTCCGGGGCCTGTGGCTCTTCCTGGTGCGGCGGGGCTTTCCGGCCGGGCTCGTCCACGAGCGCCTGCGGGCGCTGTGGCCGCGCTTCCGGGATGCCTTGGCGGGGCTGGACCCGGTGACCATAGAAGACGAGGGTGCTTGAAGGGAATGAAGACCGCCGACGAGATCCGGAGCGGATTCCTCGCCTACTTTGCCGACCGCGGGCACCGCGTCGTCAGTAGCTCGTCGCTCGTCCCCGCCCACGACCCCACCCTCCTCTTCGCCAACGCGGGCATGAACCAGTTCAAGGACGTGTTCCTGGGCAAGGAGAAGCGGGACTACGCCCGCGCCACCTCCGCCCAGAAATGCGTGCGCGCGGGGGGCAAGCACAACGATCTCGAGAACGTGGGGCGGACCGCCCGCCACCACACCTTCTTCGAGATGCTGGGGAACTTCTCCTTCGGCGACTACTTCAAGGAGGAGGCCATCGCCTACGCCTGGGAGCTCATGACCCGCGACCTGGGCCTGGCCCGGGACCGCCTCAAGGTCACGATCTTCGGGGGCGCGGAGGGCGTCCCCCGCGACGGGGATGCCCACCGGCTCTGGGCCGCCCACGTGCCCGAGGATCGGATCCTCGAGCTGGGCATGAAGGACAACTTCTGGGCCATGGGCGACACTGGACCCTGCGGGCCCTGCTCGGAGATCCATTACTTCCAGGGCGCGACCCTCCCCTGCCCCGAGGAGGCGGGGGGCCGTCGCTGCCTGGGGGTCGAGTGCGAATGCGACCGCTGGCTCGAGGTCTGGAACCTGGTCTTCATGCAGTATGACCGCGACGCCTCCGGCCGCCTCGACCCCCTTCCCGCCCCCTGCGTGGACACCGGCATGGGCCTCGAGCGCATCGCCGCCGTCGTGCAGGGGAAGCTCTCGAACTACGACTCCGACCTCTTCACCCCCCTCCTGGCCGCGATCGCGAGCCGGAGCGGCAAGGCTTACGGGAGGGATCCCGGGGACGACGTCTCCATGCGCGTGGTGGCCGACCACCTGCGGGCCACGACGTTCCTGATCGCGGACGGGGTGATGCCCGGCAACGAGGGGCGCGGCTACGTGCTGCGCAAGATCATGCGGCGGGCCATGCGCCACGGCAAGAAGCTCGGGATCGAGGCCCCCCTCCTGCACCCCCTCGTGGACGCGGTGGTCGCGGGCATGTCCGCG
>DATMQU010000089.1:0-2993 GCA_035566715.1 Vicinamibacteria bacterium | reverse complement strand
CGCGGCCAGAAGGCCGAGGGAGAGGGCGAAGCGGGCCTTGGGGGAAAGGCGTCGCACGGCATTCCACACGCCGTCACGAGCCTGGACCGCGGACCGCTTGAGGGCGGCGGAGCCGAGACCCAGCTTGGACTGCCCCCCCGGATTCTCTTCGGCCCTCACCGTGGCATCATTCTAAGACGAGAGCGGTCAGGTGGGAGGCCACGCGGGAGCGTCGCGCGGCCCACGCCCCCTCCCCGAACGAGCGCGGGCGAGGGCGGCCTCGAAGCGCGACCGCCCCTGAGTGGCCCTATGAGGCCGGGCGTCGAGGGGCAAGCTTGTCCGGAACGGGAGGCCCTGCCTTTTCAGCCGGGTATGAGGATCTCCCTTTGGACCTTGCCCTGCTTGTCGGCGATCGCCAGCTTCAAGCCTTCCTGCCGGGCCTCATCGGCGATCTTCAGCAGGGTCACGGCGAGCCGGAAGACCTCGGCGCGTGAGGTCTTGCCCAAGCTCTGTTTGAGCTCGTCCAGCGCTCGATCAAGCCGCTCGTCGATGCTGACGGTAAAGGTCTTCATCTGGGTTCCACGACTCTTGCGGTCGCTCCCCTGGCCTCGGGGAAGGGCCCGCTCTAAAGCTCGCAACGCAAACCTCCACCACTGACCAGCCCGGCCTCAGACCGCGGACCCGAAGATCACCGTATCCCGATGCCCGGCCTGCTGGTACGGAACCTTACGCTTGAAGTGTTCCTAGTCACGAATCCCGCAAAGACTACTCGAAACTAGAATCATTTGTCAAGCAGTTTAGAGTATCTTTAGCGTTGTTTATATGGGTAGTACAGATCCATTTAGCATATAGTTTTACCTTGACTTCTGTGTAGAGATTGAGTAGCCTGGCTCGGGTGGGGTTCCTGCAGTAGCTCGCGCCTCCTGTTGAACATGAGCCCCTAGAATAGTTTAAGGGGAGGATATGACGACCCTGGCCAAGCGCCGGGTCGATCTTGGCCAAGAGGCTCGCCGTTTCGGCGTTGTTCCGGAACCTGGCGATCGACCTCCACGGTTGGGATCGCGCCTCCCCGAGCGGGAGCTCTTGTTCGGGCCCTTCGCCGGTCGGCCCGGGCCCGTCGATCTGGAAGCCCTGGCGGAAAGGCTGGGTCCGGTCCTTGGACGCTGAGACGGGCCTGACTCCGCCGGAGGCCGCCAAGGCGAGCGGCCACCCCGCACCCGTGGGAGGGGCCGTCCCGGCCTCCCGCGACCGCGTGCTCAGCCTCCGGGTCGGCGAGGCCACGCTGATCCTGAGCGCGGATGCGGACGAGAAGGGCTATATCGCCGAGGAGCTGACCCTCGACCAGCTTCAGCGCCGCAACCTCGCTCAGAACATCGAACTGCGCCGAAGGTTTGCCTCTTATCTGCTCTCGATTCACTCCGCGGTGAACGCCGCCGTTCTCGTCCTCGTGTTCTTGATCGCCCTGAACAAGGCGACGCTCTCCGAGAGGGTGATCATCACCCTGATCGCAAGCACGGTGGCCGAGCTGGCCGGCCTCGTCCTGGCCGTGGCCACCTACCTCTTTCCCGCGCCCAAGGTTCGCGCCGCGGCATCCGGCGTCCCAATCGAAAAGAAGACGGGATGAGTTCGGGAGCGCCCCCTCTCCTGATAGACCGCCCCCGGCCGCGGGGCTTGCCCAGCCAAGAGACAGCGGCGGCAGGCAAGGGCGCCCGCGGTCCTTGGGAAGAGTCTCGCGCCTGGACCCCGGGCGCAGCTGACGGTGTCGAATCCGTCAGCGGTGCGCAAGGCGCCCCGGCTCGGCGGGAGGATACTCGCGCAAGCGGCAGGACGAACCGCCCGCTGCGTTGCACTCCCGCATCAAAGGGGGGGGAGTCATGTCCTGGCTCGGCCGGAGAGGAGCCTTTGGGCTCCTCGCGTCGATGGTTCTCCACGCCAGCCTCTTGGGCGCGGTCGTGATCCTTCCCCTCCTGGCCCCGAGCGCATTGCCCGAGACCGCCCCGCAGTCGGTCACGGACGTCTCTTTCCTCGCCGTGCCCCGCTCCGCCCCGGCACCGCCGGGAGGACCGCCGCACCACCTCTCCAGCATCCCGCGCCCGGTGGCTCCGACTCGAGCGGAGATGCCGCCCGGAGCGCCCACGCCGGCCATCACCGACGTCGGCGACCCGCCCGACGACACCCAGGCTCAGGGTTGCATCGGCTGCTCCCTGGTCGGCGATCCCGTGGGGGACCCGAGCGGCCCGCCCGATGCGGGCGGGCCGGCGGGGGCCGGGCGCGGGCCCATACGGGTGGGGGGTGACCTCCGCCCTCCCTTGAAGGTACGCCACGTCGCTCCCGTCTTCCCCGAGATCGCGAAGGTCGCCCACGTGCAGGGTGTGGTCGTCATCGACTGCATCATCGGCCCCGACGGCAGGGTGGCCGATGTCCGCGTCCTGCATGGGCATCCCCTCCTCGAACGCGCGGCCGTCGATGCCGTCCGGCAATGGCTCTACCGCCCCTCGCGCCTCAACGGGCAGCCGGTCGCCGTGGTCATGACCGTCACGGTCACGTTCACGATCGGCCGCTAGCCCCGCCCCCGAGGGTTCCCACCCGAGCAAGCCTTCGCGGCTGGGCAGCATCGATTTTTTTGAATGCTTCCAGGGTCTTGGGGCTCTCGTCCCCCTCGCCCGAGCGCGGAACCGGGCACCCTTCCCCATCGTATGGTTCTGCAAGCCGTGGCTTGCCAAGTGGGGCCACCCAAATTGGACGAGGGAGCGAGACTCATGAACAAGATCCGTGCCTTATGCGCTGTCGCCGTCGTGACCCTGGTCTTGCCTGCCGTCTACGCCGACGCGCCCGCGGGGCGTCGGTTCGAGTGGAGCACGAAGTCCCCGGAGGCAAGGAAGCTTCTGACCGAGCTTCAGCTCCGCATCGAGAACTTTCAGGGCGGCGCCGAAAATATCGAGCTCGCGAAGAAGCTCGTGGCCGCCGACCCCAACTTCGCCATCGGCCAGTACTACCTCTCGGCCGTCACTCCC
>DATMQU010000088.1:0-4313 GCA_035566715.1 Vicinamibacteria bacterium | reverse complement strand
CTGCAGCTCCACCTCGAGGGTGATGGGAACGGTCAGGCGAAGGGGCGGAATGGCCGCGCGGCGGGCAAGGGCCCGCCCAACCCCTTCCGAAATTCGCTTTTGGGCCTCTTCCGGCGGGATGAGGCGCGCGGAGGTCCGGGTAAAGCCCTCTTTCACCACGACTCCCTCGATCTCGGGGCACAGGCCTCGCGCGTCGTCGATGGCCGCCCGGTCGCCGGAGACGAAAACCGCGGGAACGCCGAAGTGCCCAGCGAGCGCCGCGTTCAGCCCGAACTCCCCCACCTCGTGGCCGTTCAGCACCACCCGGCGGAGACCGTCCGTGTCCGTGTGCCCAAGGATTCCGAAGGCGACGCCGGCGTGGGTGTGGTACCCGATGAACACGACTGCGTCCTGATCGGGCCCGATGCCCTGCATCATGCCGCCGGGCATGGGGAACCCGGAGACCAAAATGGCCCGCCGGTCGATCTCGCGCGGCAGCAGGTTCGTGCCCGATCCATGCGCATCGACCACGGTCACGCGGCTCGCCCCTGCCGCGAAAGCGGCGGCAATGGCCGCGTTGGTCTCCGCCGTCATCATGCGACGCCCGAGGTCGTAGTCAGGACTCGAGGCCTGTACTTGCCCCTCTCCCACGACTCCCGCCACTCCCTCCATGTCCGCGGAGATGAGAACGTTGAGGCGCGGCTCGGCCCGGATCCGGGGTGGTACCGAGCTCCAAACCAGCGCCAAAACGGCCACGAGTCCACACCGCTGCTTCAGGTTTCTCATGTCTCAAGTGCCTTCCCTCTCCTGCGCAGGGCTTCTCCTCCGCAGGTTTCCAAGGTCAAACTCGAAATGACGCGAACCTCACGCCCGCGGGACCTCCCTCGGTTCGCCGGAGACGTCGCCCAGAGACCGGCGCCCCCAGAGGAGGTACGCGGGCAGCCCGAGCGCGACCACGGCCGCTCCCCAGGCCGCGATCGCGGGTCGCGTCAGGGTCGTATTGGCCACGAGAAGCCCGGCCGCCGCGATAAACAGAGCGGGCGTCACGGGGTATCCAGGCACGGAAAAGGTCCTGGGGCCGGGCATGCGGCGCCGAAAGACGAACACCGCCGCTGCACCCAGACCGTAGAAGATCCAGGCCGAGAAGACCACGGATGTGAGCAACTGCTCGAACGTCCCGGACAGGGCCAGTATGGAGGACCACAGGGCGGCTAGTACGATCGCGGGTGCGGGGGTTGCGTACTCCCGGTGGAGCGACCCCAGCCACGAGAACAGGAGGCCATCCCGCGCCATCGCAAAGTAGGCCCGCGGCGCAGTCAGCATGGTCCCATTCGTGGCGCTGAGAATGGACAGCAGGATCACGATGGTGACGAGCTTCCCGCCCACGGGGCCCGCTATTACCGACGTGGCAGCCGCGGCCACGCGCTCCGCTCCCGTGGCGCGCTGAGGTCCCAGGGCCAGCACGTAGCCGAGGTTGGCGAGGGTGTACACGATCACCAGGATGGCTAGGCCGAGCGCGAGCGCCCGCGGCAAGTCCCGCTGGGGATGGAGCGCCTCCCCGGCCGAGAAGCTGCAGTAGTGCCAGCCTTCATAGGCCCAGAGCCCTCCGACCACAGACAGGCCGATGGTTGGCAAGAGGGGCCCGACCGCCCCCTCCGGCCACATTCTTGCCACGACAGCCGGCCCTTCCTTTCCCAGCGCGAGGAGGGCTACGCACATGACGAGAATCGCCCCCACCTTGAGGGCGGTGATGGTGGCGTGGGCGGTCGCGGTCTGACGGACCCCGCGAACGTTCAGGGCACATATCAGGGCGATGACGAGGACGGCCGTCGCTTTCCCCATCCAAATCGGCAAAGGGAGGAGCTCCCGGAGATAGATGCCGAAGGCTACGGCCAGGGTGGCGATGGAGCCAGTGCCAATGACCACCAGGAGCGTCCAGCCGTAAAGGAAAGCGGGCAGCCGTCCAAACGCGTCTCGGATGTAGACGTAGAGCCCTCCGGCTTCGGGCTTGAGCGTCGCCAGCTCCGCATAGGTCAGGGCGCCGAGACACGACAAGGCGCCGGCGATTGTCCAGGCGACAAGACTGGGACCGACATAGCCGCCGTTCTGCCGGAGGGTGACTGCGGGTACGATGAAAATGCCGGAGCCGATGACGGTTCCCACCACGATCCAGACCAGGTCGAACAGGGTGAGGGTCCGCGGCAGGGCGTCGCGACCCTGACTCTGACCCTCGGACACTCTGGGCCCCGGCACTAGGAAGCCCCGCTCCGGACAGCGGCTCTGGAAGTCGACCCGTCGGCCTGCATCACGCATCCTCCCGTCCAGGATGGCGGTTCACCGCGAGCATGTCTTCACCCTTGGTGGAGACTGGAGAGCATGGACCTCTATTGCCCAGGTCAATCATTGACCAAGTCTCGTGAGCGGCCTCGTCTACAATCCGAACTCCATCCCCTCCTTCACCACGTCGTCCGCCTTGTTCAGCAAGGGATTGTTGTGATTGATGTGGATGAACCAGAGGTGCGCGTGTGTCCCCCGCAAGAGCTCCCGCGTGTGCGGCACCAAGGGGTGGGGTATCTCGTCGAAGCTCCGTCCCTTCACCTGCTCCGTCCCGCTGAAGGTACCGTCTACGAGGAGGATATCCACGTCGTCGGCCAGGCGGCGGAGGCTGCGATCCCACTTCTCCCAGCTGTCGATGTCGGGGATGAACACGGCCGTGGCCCCGGGTCCCTGGATCCGGTATCCCACCGTGTCGCTGAGCTCGTCGCGATGGGGCACCTTGAACGCCGATACGGTGAGACCCGCCTCAAGCTCCACCGGCTGGTCCAGCTGGACCTCGTTGAGCGTGATATTCCGATCGGCCACAAGCCGGCTCCACGGGCCGTTTTCGGTCAGATATCGGGCCATGCGCGCGGTGCAGAAGACACGAACATCGTGCGCGCCGATCCCCTCCTTGCCCAGATACATGAGGCCCGTGTAGTGGCCGATGTGGGCGTGGGTCAAGAAGATGCCGTCGGGGACCCGCCCGCCCGTCAATTCGTGAGCCTGCGCCGGGAAGTCCGGTGTAGCGTCGAAGAGGTAGGCCTTCCCCATCGCCCGGTTCACGACGCCTATTGACGAGACCTTCTCCTTGCGAAGCTGGCCAGCACGAGCCTCCCGGCACGGTGATTCATTGCAACCGAGGTGGGGCATCCCAGCGTCCTGCACAACACCAAGGACAACCAGGCGCCAGGGCGACGCGGGTGTAGGCCCGGCCCAAGCGCCTCCGCCTCTTTGTCCAGCCCCCCCGAATATGACCAGGGCGATAGCGATCCATGTGGCAACGCCCACCCTTCTGGGGAAGCGCGAGCCGCGTGAGCCTGACTCCGCCAGACCCACCGCAGCCACACAGGGGCCAACGCCGCGAATCACGGAGTCCGTCCCGTCCCCTCGCGGGCAGCCTTTGAAGATCTCCGCACGGCGCGAACCGGGCCCGAGGGGGTCTGGAACGCAAGTGCCTCGACCCGCCCGCCCGCATCCCGCACCACCTCGACCCGCCGCACTCCACCGCTTGAAGGTGTGTACGAGAACAGCGCCGCCGGCGACTCCGCGAAGAGGTCGATCCCCGCCGGGTGGGTGAGCTCGCGAAATTGCATCAGACGGCCGCCGGGCCCCCATAGGAAACGGAGAAACCGAGAACCCTTGGCAAAATCAAGACGTGCGATCACGGCCCCTCTCCCTTCCGGGTACGGGAGCGTGCCCAGGATATGAGTGGCCTTCAGAGGCCCCAACTCGTTCTCAAGTCGCTTCCGGTCGGCCTGCTGTTTACTATAGAACTGCGGGCCAATCCCCCACTCAGAATCGCCGCCGTCCGCGCCCACCCTTCCGCCCGTGATTCTCTCCTGAAGGGTCCGGGTGTTGGCGGCCACGGCCACAAAGCGAGCCTGGGCCTGCGGACGGATCGCGGCCAGCCCGTTCACGGCCTCCTGTCCATCCGGCAGGGCCAGGAAGTGGGTGCCGCTCTTTTGCAGCTCGAAGCCAGAGCCGGAGGGCAACACGTAGTATCCCAGCAGTTCCTCGAGGCCCGAAGCCGGAAGCGTCACCACCGCGGGAGGTACCTCGACGGGGGCGCCGCCAAAGACCAGGCTAGCCAGTCGAGGGGTCTGCTCCCAGGCCGCAAAACGAGCATCGTTGGCGGCGCCATACACAAACACCCCCTCGTCCACGAAACGGATGGCCTCCGCAGTGAAGATACCGTTTCCACCGTTGTGGGTGATGATATTGGTTCCGCGGGGTGACTTGAACAGCGCCCAGCCGTAGCCGTAGAACGAATCCGCGTCGTCGCCCTCGCGTACGTA
>DATMQU010000087.1:0-3223 GCA_035566715.1 Vicinamibacteria bacterium | reverse complement strand
AATGGCCCGGGACGTGGCCTTCCTGTCTTTCGATCGGCGGGCCCTCCTCCGCTGCCGGAAGCTGGCCCCGGAGATGCCGCGGGGCCATCTGTTCTCGCGCGCCTCCGCGGACGAGATGGTGGCGGGGGCCCGGGAGGCGGGCTGCGACATCGTGATGCCGGAGAAGGGGCTTCTCACCACCGAGGTCCGGGACCGGGTGCGCGGGGCGGCCTTGAAGCTCGCCACCTGGGTGGTGGACGAGCCGGAGGAGCTGCGCGCGCTCGCCCGCTTCGACCTCTACGGCGTGGCGTCGAACCGCCCCGGGGTCCTGCAGGAGGCCCTCGCGGACGGGATCGCGGGCTAGGCGCTCACCTCGATTCGGGCCGCGGAGGGGCTACCGCCCGACCCCCGGCCAGCTCCTCAGGGGGGTCGTGGACCGGACCCGGTGCATGCCCGCCCCCGCAAACCGCGCAAAGGCGGCATCCGCCCGCTCCGTGAAGTCCACCACCCCCGGCACCACCACGGGCGAGGTGCAGTCCTCCAGCAGGTAGACCCTCTCCGCCCGCCCCGGGTCGCGGGCCCGGATCTCGGTCAGCAGGTCTTCGACCGTCCAGGCCAGGCAATGGCTCTTGGCCTGGCCGGCGAAGATCAGCACGTCGAAGGACAGCAGCGCCTTCAGGAGGGCGGTGTTCTCGCCCGCGATCGGCAGCCCCTCGTGGTCCTCCAGGACCTCGGGCCGAAGCACGGAGTAGTGCTCGGTCAAGGGGTTGTTGCCCTTGATCTCGAAGCGGGTGGGGCGGTCGCGGGCCACGGCGTGGAAGAAGACTGCCTCCTCCACGGAGGAGACGAGGGCGTGGCCGATCCCCCCCAGCATGGCGTGGTAGGGCCAGATGGTCAGCGGGTACTTGCCCCCCGCCTGCAGCTTCCCCGCGTAGTGCCGAACGTAGGCCTCGAGGTCGAAGCCGGGGCGGGGGGCCACCGCGGCCAGGATCTTCGGGTTGACCCTCCAGACTCCCGCCACGACGTCCTCCCGGGAGACGACGGTGTGGGGGCCGGGATGCGCGCCCGCCTCGTTGACCCAGAAGACGGGGTGGAAGATCTGGATGGCGCTGTGGGTGTCGAGGGTGGCCACGATCTGGGTGATGGCGCCCAGGTTGGTGTAGATGAACCGGCACAGACGGGCGTTGTCGTCCACCGCCCCCGTCCCCGAGCGCCCGGCCACAAAGAGCTCGAACCCCGGAAGGCAGAACGTGTTTTGCACGTCCACGAGCACGAGGCAGACGCTCGGGGAATCGGAGGCCGCGGGAGAGATCCCGTGCTCGGCGGCCCAGGCTCGGGCCTGCTCCGCCCTCTCCAGGTAGGGAACGCGGAAGAGCCGGGCCGTGGCCCCAGGATCGAAGTGGGGGGGTAGAGGCCAGCCCACGGCTGGAGGTCGGCCCCGGCCGGCCTTGCGGGCGCTTCCCCTTCCCGAGGCCCCCACCCTCCTACTCTACCCCCCTCCCGAGAGTTGTGGCCCTTCAGACCTTTAGGGGATGGATGACGAGGCCCGAGGGGAGCTTGGGGTGGAAGAACGTGCTCTTGGCGGGCATGGACTCCCCGGCCTCGGCCACGCTCACGATCTGCTGGACGGGCGTGCCCCGCAGGAGCACGGCCAGACGGCAGGTTGCCTTCGCGAGGGCCTCCTCGGCCTCGGCCAAGGAGTGCACGTAGCTCACCGCGCGCGGGGGGACGGAGAGCAGCTGCCCCAGCACAACCTGGTGCAGGAGATAGGCGTCGAGGACGCGCAGCGACGGCGGCGTTTCCTTGGGGAGGCGCGACTCGACAGCCCCCTGCCCTTCCGCCACCAAAGCACCCTTCCCCGGCTCCGCGAGGGCGAAGGCGTAGGGCTTGGTGGACGCGGCTACCGCGCGCGCCGCGGCCGCGGCGTCCCCCACCCGGCTCAGGGCGAAGAGGCCGGCCAGGGCCCGACCCGCTTCCTCGAGCGAGGGGCCCTCGGCCAGGATCCGGTGGTAGGGCAGGACCACGAGACCGGGCGCCCCCAGGGGGGTGAAGTAGCCGAACGTCCAGGCACCCTCCGGCCCCACCTCATCGCGATAGCGCAGGGCGGTGGCGTACCGGTGGTGGCCATCCGCGATGTAGGCCGGGACCCCCTCCAGGAGCTCGCGGAAGACGGCGATCCGGGCCGGCTCCGTCACGCACCAGAGCCGATGCCCCACGCCGCCGTCGTCGACGTAGTGGACGAGGGGGGGCGCGGCAATCGCGTTCGCCACCTCGAGGCCGAAGCGGATCTTCGGGTCCGGGAACATGAGGAAGATGGGGCTGAAGTTGGCCCGCGTCGCGCGCAGCACCCGATAGCGGTCTTCCTTGGCCGCGGGGCGGGTCTGCTCGTGGGGCAGCACGCTTCTCCGGGCCGGGTCCTCGGCCAGGAAACGGGCGAGGAGGCCGTAGCGCCGGAGCGTCCGCTCCTCCCAGGGGAAGCTCTGCTCGAGCAGGTAGAGGCCGGGCACCTCGTCCGGGGCCAGAAGGCCTTCCGCCCGCCAGCGCGCGAACGTCTCCCCCGCCTCCGCGTAGGCGGCCTCGCCCGCCCCGCGGTTGAGGATGATGCGGACGATGTTGCGGGGATCGCGCGCGTAGAGCTCCTCCTGGTAACGGGGGGGGATCACGTCGTAGGGCGGGGCCAGGACCCGGTTCAGGTCATTTTGGGGAACCCGGTAGCGGAGGCCGGCGAAGGGCTGGATCTCGGGCAAGGCTTATATTCTCCCGGGGAAAGCCGTCAGCTCACACCGCGCTCGTGTAGTCCACCCGGTAGATGAGCCGGGCCATGCCCAGGCGCATGTCGTCGCCCGTCTTCAGGAGCGCGGTCTCGACCCGCTTGCCGTTCAGCCAGCAGCCGTTCCTGCTCTGGAGGTCAACGATCACGAAGCCGTCGGGCGAGCGGTCGATGCGGGCGTGAAAGGACGAGGCCTTGGGATCGCTGATCACGATGTCGTTGTTCCGGTGGCGGCCGAGGGTATAGCTGTCCTTGATGAGGGGAAAGGAGGTCTCGACCCCGTCCTTCACCATGACCAGCCGGCTGACCGTGAGCCGGGTGGCGTTGGCCAGGTAGCGGGCCGCCTTCTTGCTCACGATCTCCTTGGTGTCGTCCTCCTCGACCTTGCGCGCGGGCACGCCCGAGCTGAACTCTACCGAGGGGCCGGTCACGGGGGCGGTCGGACCGTCGATCCACTTTACCGTCCCCGCCTCC
>DATMQU010000086.1:0-13181 GCA_035566715.1 Vicinamibacteria bacterium | reverse complement strand
GCAGCATGTCCGCCAGATCCGTGCCGGGGTCCTTGGCGTCGTGGATCTTGGCCCCCAGGAAGGACTGGCAGACCCGGAACCCGTCCGCGAGGGCGGTGGTCGTCATCCAGATGTCGATGCCGAAGCGGGCGACGTTCGACTCCCAGACCGGTTTCGTGAGGTAGTGGGAGGCGAGGGCGCCCGAGAAGCCGAAATCACCCCCGATGGGCTGGCGGACGTCCTGGCCGTAGAGCGCCCGGGTGAGCGGGTAGACGATGGAGTTGGTGATCGTCCCGTCGTGTTTGTGCCGCACGTAGAGGGGGGCGACGAAGTCGAACCCGCGCTGCTGCACCGGGCCCAGCAGAAGGTGGACCCATTCGGGGGTAATGCTCCGCAGGTCGGCGTCGAAGACCACGCAGGCCTTGGCCCCCAGGCGCTCGGCGATGGCGAAGATGGTGCGGAACGCGCTGCCCTTCCCCGGCATCCCGTGGTAGGGGGTGACGATCTTCTGCACGGGCGTGAGGGGGTGCTTCACGAGGATGGCCCCGGGGTTCGAGAAGTCGGCCGCCGCCACCGCCTCGGGGGTGCCGTCGCCGGAGCCCCCGTCCGAGTTCACGATCACCGCCCGCTGGTCCGGGAAGTACTTGGCGAGCCCCGCCGCCGCCGCCCGCACCACGTGGCCGATGGTCCGGGCGTTGTTGAAGCTCGGGATCCCCACCAGCACGTCGACCTCGCTGATCTCCTGGAGGCGGGCCTCGACCCCCGGGGGCAGGGGAAGGGGGTCGCTCAGCATTCCCGCGGTAGCTCACCAAGCGCCGCGGCCGGGCGGAGCCGCCGGCCGCCAAGCACCGCCAAGACGGCGGCATTCCAGCCCGCGGGACCCGGGGCCGGCGCCCGCTCCGCTTGGGGCAGGCGCGCGGCCAGCACGTTGTCGATCGTCCCCGAGGAGCGGGGGATGACGATGGGCCGATCGACCCGCTCCAGCATGGTCAGGTCGTTGCCGGAGTCGCCCACCCCCACCGTCCGGTAGCGCTTCCCCTCCGCCGCGAGAAGGTCGATGAGGAGGCCGAGGGCCGCTCCCTTGTCGGTGGGCCCCGTCAGATGATGGAAACGGCCGCCGCGAACCACGGTCAGCCCCCGCCGCTGCGCGGCCCGGCGGACGCGCTCCGCGTCCGCGGGATCGGCCAGAAAAGGCTCGTCCCACTCCCGCTGCCGGGCCCGGAGGGCGGCGGGGCGGGAGAGGCCCGTGATCTGTTCGATGTCGCGGGGCGCCAGAGTGGAGAAGGCCCGGATCCGCGCCCCCACTTCGGCGACGATCTCGCTGAGGACGGACATCAGCTTGCGCCGGGGAACGCCGAGGACGACGAGGTCGTAGCCGCCGCGTCGCCGGGAGCCGGGCACGCGGCCGGAGAGGAGGCCGCGCGGCACGAGGAGGGCGCCCCCGTTCTCGACGATGAGGGGGAGGGGAAGGATGCCCAGACTCCGGGCCAGGTGCACGACCTCGGCCCGGGTCTTGCTGCTGGCGAGCACCAGGAGCAGGCCCCGGTCGGCCAGGGCGGAGACGGTGGTGAGGGCGGGAAGGGCCGGCTCGTGGCCGTAGGTATCCTCGTCCAGGAGGCTCCCGTCGAGGTCGGTGGCGATCAGCAGTGGCTTCGTCAGAGCTAGCGCCTTCTCCCCGTCGAGAGCAGTTCGCCGTTCCGGGCCGGGACATCCGCCGGCCCCCGCCCTGCCGCCGCGACCAGGCGCGCGCCCGCGTCGGCCACGCCCGCCCAGACCCGGGCCCAGTTGGGAACGAGGGGGGCGCCGAGAGGGTCGGCCAGAAACTCTTCGATCGAGGTTCGGAGTGCAGCCAGGAACGTCTGGACGTTCTTCTCCTCTTCGTGGCGGTCGAACTCGAGGCCGTTGGTGGTGGCCACCGCGTAGCTGTCGGCCACCGCGTCCTCGGCTTCCCTCTGGTAGGCGGCGAGGAGGCTGCGGAGCAGGCCGTCGGGCAGATTGACGCCCTCCGCGGCCAGGGTCCGGAGGAGGTGCTTGATGACGTCTTTCGCCATCCGGTGAAGCCCGCCCCCGGGGTCCTCCGCGGAGAGCTCCTGGTGCTTGTGGTCGTATCGCTCCGCGAGCTCCACCTGGCAGATCCGGTTCGGGTCCCGGTGCCGCAGGGCCTCGAACAGGGTCACGATCTCGAGGCCCCAGTCGCAGGGTAGACGCATGCGCTCCGCGAGGTCGCACTTCACCGCGAACTCCCCGGCCAGGGCGTAACGAAAGGCGGAGAGGTAGCCAATGTAGGGGTCGTGGCCGATGAGCCGGGTGAAGGCGGCCAGGAGCGGGGTCAGAAGGAGGCGCGTGACGCGGCCGTGCAGCCGGTTCGAGACCCGAGCGTAGTAGCCCTTGACGAAGTCGAAGTCGACGGTGGGGTCCACAGACGGCAACACGAGGCGGGCCAGCATCTCCCGGCTGTAGTTCATCACGTCGGCGTCGTGGAAGGCGATGTACTCCACCCGTTCCTCGGCCAGGAGGTAGCCGATGGCCAGCCAGCAGGCCCGCCCCTTGCCCGGTTCTCCGATGTAAAGGCCCGCGGAGGCGAGGTGGGACAGCAGCTCCCTCACCGCCGGCGACTCGTTCCAGAGGATGACCTTGCGCCCGGGGTAGGGGGCGAAGAACTCGTCGGTGCGCGCGTAGTCGTCGGCGGTGGCGTGGTTGAGGGAAACGACGAGGGTGTCGAGATAGGGCACCTGCGCGAGCTCGCCGAGGATTCCCGCCAGGGCCGGCCGGTCCATCTCTGACGGGATCATGGGGATCACGAGGGCCACCGGGAAGCGAGGGGTCAAGGCCAGGATGCGGTCTTCGAGCTCCCCCAAAGGACGCGCGACAAGGCGGGGCAGGGCCGTGACGGGACCGCTCTGATGAACATCGCTCATGGGACCTCCCGTTCCACACCGCGTTCGGCCCCTTTCCCGCGCGCGCGGCGGGCGCACGGGGAAGGACCAACTCAGACTCCAGTCCTAGGTGTCCTCGTCGTGGGGGAGGGGGCGAGAAACGCCGCCCGGAGGCCTAACGGCCTGTCTACACACTAATTATGGTTCAGGGGGCGGGAAACCGAAGTGACGGCCGTCACAACAGACGGGGGCCTCACTCCCCCTGGCGCCGCACCACCATCAGGGTGACGTCGTCATCCCACGGTTGGCCCCCGCCGTGGGCGAGGGTGGCTTCGAGGATGCGATCCGCGAGGTCACCCGCGGGGGTCTCGTAGTTCTCCTGGACCAGGGTCTTGAGGCGCTCCTCGCCGAAGAACTCACCGCTCGGCCCCTTCCGCTCCACGAGACCATCCGTGAGCAGAACGAGCACGTTGCCGGGGTCGAGGCGAAGGAAGCCTCGGCGGAAGCTGACGTCGGGCAGGGGGCCGATCACGGCCCCTCCCATCCTCAGCTCCTGCAGGCGATCTTTCCGGGCCAGGAGGGGAGGCTGGTGCCCCGCGTTGACGTAGGCGAGATTGCCGTTCGTTTCCAGCTCCCCATAGAAGAGGGACACGTAGCGGCTGGAGAGGTTGCTCCGGTGGATCACGCGGTTGAGCTTGGAGAAGACGTACTCCATGCGGAGGTGCTTCTCGAGGCCCATCCTCAGGCCCGTGACCACGTCGCGCACGAGGAGGGCGGCCGGGAGACCGTGACCGGCGGCATCCCCGACCGCGAAGCCCACGAGGTCGCGGGAGACATGAACGAAGTCGCAGAAGTCTCCGCTGACCTCCTCCGCGGAGAGCGAGCGACAGGCTATCTCGAAGCCGGGGAGATCGGGCGGCTCCTCCCGAAGGAGGCTCTCCTGCACCTCGGCCGCCTCGCGGAGGTTGCTCTGGACCCGCTCCTCAAGGAGCCGGAGGCCGAGGCCGGCCCGCAGGACGTTGAGGGCGAAGTCCAGGTGCTCTCGAACCCATCCCCCCTCCAGGAGGAAGAACAGGAGGTGCCGGTGGGGCCGGCGGCCAACGGCGACTCCGGCCGCGGGTTGGCAGGGCAGGAGCCGGCACGTCCAGGGGGACGCCGGTTCTTGGGGGTCGGCGAAGATGTAGACCCGGTGCTGAAGCACCAGGCGCAGACAGGGGCAGTCTTCGGGGACGAGGTCGACCGGGGCTGCGTGCCTCCCATAGCCTGCGCGTAGCTCGAAGCCGTCGCGGCGCTCGGCGTACATCAGAACCGCGGCCAAGTGGAGCTCCCGCCTGAGCTCCTCGAAGACTTCCTCGACGAACGCCTCCAGCCGGCCCCCGTCCGGCTGCTGGTCCTCGAGGCGGTTGAAGAGACCACGGAGCCTCTGGGGCACGAGCGTGGCGGGGGCCGAGGTTTGATCGTCGTTCATGCTGAGCAATTACGCCGGGCTCGCCGCGGGAGCGCGTGTCTAGGCCGGCCAGGGAACGCTCGGTGGCGTCCCTCGATCACCGGCCGGCCGAGCCTGGGGAGGTCCGAACCTGGAGACCAATCGCAGGGGCCAACCCTCGCCGCGCCTACACCTTACCTTCCGTGGGGGCGGCCAGCGGGTGCGTTGGATCACACCACGGATCGCGGGGAGACCTCGGCGGGGCACCCGCGGCCGCGCTGCCCGCCTCGGCGTGCCGCGAGCTTGGCCGCCGGGGGGAACCGCAGATCTCAGCGACGACTCGGGAGCGCGGAACCGCTCAGCCGACCCTGACCAGTCTCCCCGCGATCGGTGAGACGCGCTCTTCGGGGGTGAGAATGCCCTGGAAGTTGAGGGGATCGGCGGCGGACACCGACACCGGCGTCGCCCCCGAAGGGGCCCGCTTGCGAACGGCGCGCAGGAGGGTGACCGCCTCCGGAAGCGCGTACTGCTCGCCATCGAAGCCGGCGACGAATCGTCCGCCGCGGAGCTCGCCTCGCGCCTCCATGAGCCGGCAGGTGCGGGCTAGGTCGCGCCAGGGGAGAGGCTGTCTCTCCCGGGCGAGGGTCTTTCGGAAGACGACGCCCGTGCGTCTTAGGAGCTGCCGGACCACGAACTCCGCCGGGGCGGCGGTTGCCGGGATCCCGGCCGGGAGCACGCTCCAGCGCCCCGCCGCGTCCCCCGGGGCTCGACGCCGCCCGGAGGCGACGATCAGCCAGCGAAGGCCGCCGAACGAGTCGCAGGTCGCGCGGCCCTGGACGACGAGGTCGGCCAGGTTGGCCTCCAGGTACTGGGGGGGGAGAGCTGTCGCGCGGAGCAGTTCCGGGAAGAACGATGCGCCCCTTCGCGCGAGAGCCTCCGCCACCTCTCGAACCGTCCCCTCCGGCTCCGCCGCCCTTGCGCCGGCCAAACTAGAGAGGGCGAGCCAGGGCTCCAGGTCCTCGCGCCGGACGAGAGCAATCGGCGTTCGTCGGAGGGAGAGGGCCGTGGAGGCCCACAGGCGCAGCCACACCACCTCGCCCGAGAGCGTGACCTGATCCAGCCACTGGCGCTGGTAGCCGCGAATCCGGGCGGGCAGCACGCTCGCCTCCCAGAGGGCGGCCGGAACCTCGAAGCCGGCGAGCTGGCGCACGACCTCCGCCACGCCCCCCGGTCCTTCCAACCGGTCCAGGGGGTCCGCGTGCTGCCAGGCGGCCAGGAAGCGCAGGAACTCGGCTGCGGTCACGGGCTCGATCTCACGACGCAACCGGTCCAGGGTGTAGCGCTGGATACGCGCGAGCAGCCGCCGGTTGCACCAGGCCTGACGACCGTCGATGCGCGTGCGCATGACGGAGCCCTCGGCTTCGAGCTCGAGCAGGAGGGGATCGTCGCTGAACACCGGACCCAGCGCCTCCAGCCGGCCGCGCAGCACCACCTTCGGGTCGCGCGACGCCTCGGCGGCGTACCAGCGATCTCCCTCGCGAACCGCCCGCCCCGCCGCGGCCAGCTCCTCGAGCCACGCCCGCCACGCCCGACCCTCCTCGACCGTGATATAGCCGATCCAAAGGAGAGTCTCGTGGACCTCCTCTGCATCCTGCGGCTGCGGCCACGCTTCCTCGCGCACCCTCAAGATGGCCTCGGGATCGAGCGCGCCCAGCTCGTTGGCGGTACGGATGTCCAGGACGCGCCGGGCCATCACGGCCTGTGTCCGCCGCTCCTCGAGGGGGGCGTCGTCCAGGAAGGAATACGGCTGAGCGGCCAGGATCCCGCGGGCGAAGGCCGAAGGCTCCGCGGTCTCCGCGGTTCTCCGCTCGATGGTGCCATCGCGGAGCCCGCGGAGCACCTCCAGAAAGCCGTCCACGTCCATGGCCTCGGTCAGGCAATCCTCGACCGTCTGCCGCACGATCGGATGTTCGGTGGGCACCTCGATGGGCCCGGCGGGCAGGGTCTCGGGGCAAGCGAGGGCCTCGGGGAAGGCGGCGGCCAGCAGGTCGTCGGCCCTCATGCGCAGCAGGGGAGGGGGGACCCTCTTCCCGTTCCGAGACCGCTCCAGCAGCAGCGACCGCTGGGCGTTCCACCGCCAGCGGGTGGCGAACATAGGGGCGGCCAGAAGAGCCTGGACGAGAACCTCGCGCGCGTTCGCGGGATGAAGGTAGTCGAACACGGTCTCCAGCTCGAAACTGTGCTGGGGGCCGAGGGAAAGGACGATCGCCTCTTCGTTGGCGGCGGCCTGCAACTCGAAACCGAACCCCACGCAAAAGCGTTTGCGCAGGGCCAGGCCCCAGGCCCGGTTGATCCGCGACCCGAAAGGGGCGTGGACGACCAGCTGTGTTCCGCCGCTCTCGTCGAAGAAGCGCTCGAGGATCACGCGCTTCTGGGTGGGCACCGCCCCCAAGGCGCTACGACCGGCCTCGACGTAGTCGGCTACCTGTCGCGCCGCCGCTTCGGGGAGGGCAGGGCCGCACTGGGATTGCAGGAACGTGACCGGCTCCTGCCCGCAAGCCCCGCACTCCTCGCGCAGAGCGGCGATCTCGGCCGAGAGTTCGCGCGTCCGCCCGGGCGCCTCCCCGAGCCAGAAGGGAAGGGAGGGGGGCTGGCCCTTGGCGTCCGCGACGCGCACGATCCCCGGCTCCACCCGCAGCACCCGCCACGACGCGTTGCCGAGTTGGAAGATGTCGCCCCGGTTGGACTCCACCGCCCAGTCCTCGTTCACGGTGCCCACGAGGGTGCCCTCCGGCTCGAGCCGGACCTGGTAGTCGGCGGTGTCCGGGATGGCGCCCCCCGACATGACGGCGAGCAGCCGGGCCCGCCGGGTGGCTCGGATTCGGTGGTTCTGGCCATCACGATGCAGGAGCGCCCGCCGACCCTGGGCATGGAGGCCGACGACCTGCTCGAACTCCGGGCGGGAGAGGTCGCGATAGGGCCAGGCCCGCCGGAGGGTAGCGAAGAGGTCCGCCTCGTCCCAGGGCTCGGAGACGCAAGCGGCCACAACCTGCTGGGCAAGTATGTCCAGGGGCCGCGGCGGCAACGGGGTGCGGTCGAGCACGCCCCGCCGAACGCAGCGGAGGAGGGCCGCCCCTTCCACCAGCTCATCCAGGGTGAGGGGGAAGAACCGCCCTTTCGGTACGCGAGTGAGGGCGTGGCCCGCCCGGCCCACGCGTTGGAGAAATGTCGCGATGGAGCGGGTGGCGCCGACCTGGATCACGAGGTCGACGTCGCCGATGTCGATCCCAAGCTCCAGGGACGCGGTGGCCACGAGCGCGCGCAGGCGGCCCGCCTTGAGGCGCTGCTCGGCCTCCAGCCGCCGCTCCCGCGAGAGACTGCCGTGGTGGCTGGAGACCGCGTCCGCGCCCAGCACCCTCGTGAGTTGGGCGGCTATCCGCTCCGCCATCTTGCGCGTGTTCACGAAGACGAGGGTCGTGCGGTGGCCCCGGATCAGGTCCGCCATGCGCGCGTAGATCTCCTCCCATTGCTCGTGGGAGCAGACGGTGGTGAGCGGCGAGGGCGGGACCTCCACCTCTAGGTCCAGCTCGCGGAAGGTCCCGGCATCAACGAGGGCGCATTCGCGTTCCGCTCCGACCAGAAACCGCCCCACCTCCTCCAGCGGCTTCTGGGTGGCGGATAGGCCCACGCGCTGGAGGAGGCCTCGCGTCAGAGCCTGCAAGCGCTCGAGGGAGAGGGCCAGGTGGCTTCCCCGCTTGTCGCGGACGAGGGCGTGGATCTCGTCGACGATCACCGTGCGGACGGTGGCCATCATTCCCCGCCCGGCCTCGCTGGTCAGGAGGAGGTAGAGGGACTCCGGCGTCGTGACCAGGATGTGGGGGGGCCGGCGGGCCATGGCGGCGCGCTGCCCGGCGGGCGTGTCGCCTGTTCTCACGAGCACGCGGATGCTCGGCAGTTGGGGGTCGGCGGCCGCGATCTCGGCGAGGGGGCCTTCCAGGTTCTTTTGCACATCGTTGGAGAGAGCGCGCAGGGGGGAGACGTAGAGGACTTGGGTCTGGTCCGGGAGAGGCGGCTCCTCACGAAGGAGGGAGTCGATGGCGGAAAGGAACGCGGCCAGCGTCTTGCCGGAGCCCGTGGGGGCCGCGATCAGGGTGTGTCGGCCCTGGCGGATGAGCGGCCAGCCGTCCCGTTGGGGGGGAGTGGGCTCCCCAAAGCGGCGCGCGAACCAGCTTCGGACCGCGGGGTGGAACGGCAGGAGGGTGCTCACGGTAACCATGCTAACCGCGGAGGGGGACGGGTCGGGACCGGTCGGTCAGCGTCCGAGCAGGATCAGGATGCCGGCTATGATGGCGGCCAGGGAGAGCAGGGGCGCGAGGCCGGAAAGAGCGGGCAGGTAGGGCAAAATGCCGACCGCGATCAAATAGATCCCGAGCACGGTCATCCCGAGTCGTCCCGCAGATTTCATGAGCACCTCCCGGCTGGCCAGCTTATCTCAGAACCGCCCACGGAGGTATCGCGAGGGGGGGCCGCCCCGGGGAAGAAGCGACGCCCCGGACGCCCAAGGTTAGAACCGCTCACTTGATCCTGTCCCAGACGGTCAGGAAAACCTCCTCCTGGCCGCCGAACAGAATGGGCGATGAGGTGAGGATGAGCCTTCTCGCCGACACCTTCACCGACCTCATCTGCTCGCGTCCCATCCAGTTCGGGAAGAGGCTACCTTCGACTCGATGGATCACGGCGCGCGCACGTCCATCAAAGGAGTAGGTCCCAAAGTAGGCGTGATATCCGTCGAAGGCCGCTTGTATCTCCTCGGCGGTGCCCGCCTCCAGGTCTTCCGAAGAGAAGGAAAGCCGATTCGCCTTCATGATCTGTACACACATCTGACCGTTCGAAGAGTAGGTCAGCCGACCCACGACTGCCCGTCCCCAGGGATGCTTGGTCTCGCCGGACGGCGTCCGAGTTTCCATGGAAATGAGCCGCCACGTGCCAACGAGAGGTTTTGTCGGACTCGGAGTCCGCTTCTTACTCATGTCCAGACCTCAGCCCACTTCGTCTCGCGGACGCGACCGTGTCCGCGCGGTCACCCGGACAACGCCGCCTACGGGGCCGGATTGGCCCCCCCGCGTCCTCGGGTCTTCGCCACCCGGGCCGGGCTGACCCGGAAGGCCCCGCGGACCGTGCTGGGTCCCGGGCGCGGCGGGCAACTGACTCGCCTAACCTTGGGGTCTCCCTCGGCCTTTGCCCAGATGCAGCCAGGCCGAGAGTTGACCTTCCGCCTCCTCCTCGGACAGCCGTTGCCCGGCTTTCATGACCTCCGGCGGAACCCAGAGCGGAAATGCCAGGCGCTGCGATTTGTGCGCCCCGGATGGAGTGTGCTCCTCCTCTACCCTCGCCAATTGTGCCTTGGAGAAGCGGGAGGCGAGCCTGGCCAATGCCGGCCACAGGCGCCGGTGCACGTAGGTGATCTTGCCGTCTACAAGCTTGCAGACGAGAACATCGCCGCTAGCGATGACGGCCGCGGCCGCCCGGAAGATCTCTTTGCCCTTGGGATGACCCCACCAGCTCCCGCGGATCGGGCCCCCCGCGATGGCTTCGGCTAGGCTGGGAACCGGGCCGCGGGCCGCCTGAAGCACGATGCCGTGCTTGGCCACGAAGGTGAGCGCCTGCTCTCCCGACATCGCCGAACCTCGCTATCCGCGGGGCGAAGGGCCCCGCAACGTTCCCCGCCACACATCAAGCGAGGTCCAGCCGCATCTCGTTGGTCGGAGTGAAGCCCAGCGACGTGTAGAGCGGTCGTCCCTCGTCGCTCGCGTGCAAGAAGACCGAGTCGAGCTTCGCCTCGCGACACCAGACGATCATGGCGTCCATCAAACGTCTGGCCAAGCCTCGGCGGCGAAAGGCAGGTTCGGTGTACATGTTCACTATCCACGCCCGCCGCGGACGCGGGTCCCGGGGGTGGGAATGGAACTCCAAGATTATGATCCCCCCGCCCGCCACAACCACGCCCGGGGAAGCCTCCGCGAGCCACCCCTGATACGAGCCATTCTCGAGGCCACGCTTGAAGAGCGGCTCCGACGTCGCGAGCATGGCGTTCAAGGCCGTGGCATCGCGGTGGCCCATGTCCGCGAACATGCTCCTCCTATGGTGCATGACGACCCCGAGGTCGCTTGCCGTTGCCTTGCGGATACTGGTCTCTTCTGTCACTCCCACCTTCCCACCCATCCCAGGGTGCTCGCGTCCCCCAACCGTGGCATCCCCACAATCCCATGCTCGCACATGGGGCGAGGCCGGTGGGCCCCCCTGAAGCCCCTCATCCTTCCTCAAAAGCAGCTCCTGAGGGCGGGCTTCAGGAGAGAGACGCAAGCGCGACGGCTCGCGACGCCGCGCTGCCGCACACCGCTTCTCAGCGTCGACCGACAAGCCGCCAGAACTGAGTCTCGTTGAGGAGGGTGATGCGGTGTCCCTTCTCGCGCAACCGCTTTATTTCCATGAGCTTAAGGCCTGCGTCCCGCCCGGCTGCCTGCTGCGGATTGGGCCGCCCGCGCACGACCACGGTCGTCCGCGCCGAGGGTCCCCGATGGACGATGGCTCCGGCTCGCCGGGCGGCCCGCACGGCGTCGCGGCGGCGCTTGCTCAGGATGCCCGTGAACGTGAGATGCACGCCCTTGAGCGTGCGCCGCACCCCGACCCTCAAAGGAGCGGGGCGGCTCTTGAGGGCCTCGATCAGCTCGTCGGCGCTCTCGTAACGCTTCCGCCGCTCGCCGATGCAGCGGTAGACGATCTCCTTCAGTTGATCGCTGCACGGGAGAAGCCGGATCTCGTGGGTGCGTATCCGCACCCGCGCGTTCCCCTTCAACAACATCCCCAGAAGCTGCCCCACCTGGTACACGTCATCGCGCGCCTGCCACATGGGGGCGGCACCCGCGAGGATGTCGCTGGGGGCCGTCAGCGGGTTCATGGTGCCGGCGGTGATCCCTCGGCGGTCGCTCTGCTGGCGGACGATCCCGAAATCTCCGAGCTTCAGGCACCGGGCGTCGCAAACGAACACGTTCAGCGGGGTGAGGTCTCGGTGGAGCATCTGCCCCCGATGCAGCTTTCCAAGCACCTGCAGGATGCCCGCGATCTCCCGGCGCGCGGTGGCTTCCGGCCAACCTCTGCCCGTGCGGTCCAGGAACGCCCTCAGGTCGCCCTGCCGCGCGTACTCGAGGGCAAGGCAGTAAAGAACCCGGCCATCCGGGCTCATCAGCGGAAAAGTATCGAAAACGCGGATGGCGCGGGCTTGCCCGTCCAGTAACTGCCCGAAGTACGCCTCGCGCAGCCACCCATCGATGCGTCGGCTGATCTTGATGCAGACGACGGCGGGAACCACGGTAGAGCGCCCCAGCCGCTTGCCCAGATAGACCTGGCCGAACCCGCCCTCGCCGAGCAGGCGTTCGATGCGGTACCGCAGCAGCGTCTCCGGGCTGGCGATGACCTGCGGGGGTGCCACCAGATGCCGCTCCTGGCCGAGAGGGCCGCGGGGGGGCCTCGTGCGTGTGGTGGCGGCGGTTGGGTGGTTCAATTGATCAGTGCGATCCGGCATGGCTCGCAGTTGGGCCGGAAGCCAGCCCAACTCTCAATTGCGGCGAGAGGTTAACTGGTTCGACGCGCGCCGGCCGACCCGCTCCCAGAGACGAGGAGCGGGGGCTCGGCTTCACGTCAAGCCACTTCGACCACCTCGGTCGATTCCAGCCCCCGCCAAGCCGCGGCAAAAGGGTGCGGGGCCCGGACCGATCCTGCTCTTCGAAGCCTCCCCTACCCCCTAGCTGCCCGCCCGGGGGGCCGCCGCCACGGGTGGGATCTTCTCTTCCGTGACCGCGGTGTTGAAGTCCTTTACTTCCTTCTCCATAACCACCCGGAGCTCGGCCTGTATCGCATCGAGCCGTTCCTTCAGCCACCCGTAGTACTGGAGCGACGATGCCGTGGGGCGGACGTCCGCGCGGGCAACAAGCGCGGCTAGGTAAGTCCACTCGTGGTCGAGCTTCGGCTCGTAGTTGAGATCGTCCTCATCCGACTTGATCTGCGGATTCGTGAGCTTTTCCTCGACCACCGTGAGCTTCTCCGCCAGCGCGGTCGCCCGCTTCCTTAGGGCGTCCCCCTTGCCGAGTCGTTCCGCACGATCTCCCATGTCCTTGGCCTGCTGTCTCAAGTCGCGGATCTTCAGCACGGCGTCGTGGGTCTCGGAGAGGCGGTCGCGAATCGCCTTGAGGAGGTCGTACTGGGCCTTCAGACCCTCCGCGGTCGCAAACCCGGCCGGGTGCGGCTTGACTTCCACGGTCTCTGTCGAGACCTGCCCGCCGGCGGTCAGGCGCACCTTGTATGTCCCGGGGGCGACTTTCGGCGGCGCCTTGGTCCCCTCGTTGAAGATGGCCTTCGGCACAAGGGTGGGCTTCAAGATGCGCATGTCCCAGACGAGCCGGTTTACGCCCGCCTTGGGCTCGAGCGGTTTGTCCTGGTCCTTCTGCTCCTCATCGCGTTTGGCCTGTTCCGCGAGGTCCTCCGCCTTGGGCGGCTTCTCGCTGGATAGGGTCCGGATCACGGTGTCGCCGTCAAGAAACTCGAGCTTGATCGTCTCTTTCTCGGTGGGCTTCTCCTTGAGCCATTAGTTCACGACAACGCCGGCGGGGATGTTCTGGCCCACCGGGCGGGGCAGCTCTTCCTCCTCCGGCTTCTGGACGTCTATCCGCACGGTCGGGCGGGGAGGAAACAGGTATGCCGCCGAGCGGGAGACCGTCTCGTTCCACTGCCGGAGGGGAGTGAGGTCGTCCAGGATCCAGAAGGCGCGGCCTTGAGTCGCGACGACCAGATCGTTGTTCTTCACGGCGAGGTCGGTGATGGGAGTCGCGGGAAGGTTGCGCTGG
>DATMQU010000085.1:0-2018 GCA_035566715.1 Vicinamibacteria bacterium | reverse complement strand
CCCCGCCCAGCGCCTCGGCATAGCCGACCAGCACGATGGCGAGCGCGCCGGGCACGAGCTCCTGCAGTACGGCAGGGTCAAGGTTGGGCCAAACGAGGTGGGGCAGGCCGGAGGGGAGATCGCCGACGACGCTCACACCAGCCGCTTCCCCGCCGAGCAAGCCGACGAGGAGCGTGGCCACGATCGCGACTGCCAAGGCCGCGGGGGCACGAGGTGCCAGGTGGCGGAGCAGCTGCATTGCTAGGAGGCTGAGCAAACCGGTCAGCACCGGGGCGAGCGAAGCGTCCGGTAGGTGCTGCAGAACGAACCAGAGTTTAGTGAAGAAATCACCAGACGTGCCCTCGATGCCCAGCAGATGCGGCACTTGGCCGATGATGGTGACGCATACGAGGCCCTCGATGAACCCGCGCATCACCGGCGTGGGGATGAAGGCAGCCACCCAGCCCATGCGCAGCGCGCCGAACAGCAGGAAGAAGGCTCCGATCAGGATCGCAAGGGTGGAGGTGAGCGTGTCGAACTCCGCAGTTCCCTGTACCGCGATGGCGCCCACTGTCAGCGCCGAGATCAGGCCGGTCGCAGTGTCCGGGCCGACGACCAGCACGCGCGAGGTACCGAGCAGCGCGTAGGCAATCAATGGTGGGACGATTGTGTAGAGCCCCATGATCGGCGGTACTCCGACGATCCCGGCATAAGCCATGCCCTCGGGTACCATGACCGCCCAGACCGCGAGGCCGGCCAGGACATCGGGCAACAACCACTCGCGCCGGTAGCCAGGAAGCCAGCTGAGCACGGGCAACAGCCGATCTGCGATGGAACCAGGGCGAGCCGAGATAGTCATGGCCGGTTTCTCCCACCAGATCACGATCGATGCGTGCCCCGCCAGCCGATGATAATGACGTACCGCATGACGTACCGCGTCGACGATGGTCGAGGTCATCGGCGTCGATCTTGGAGCTCCAGCGTTACGAGGCGGGCAACCGTGATAGCTCCCGGCGAGATTCAGAAGACCTCAGGGATGACCCTGAATGGGTAATCGGACTCCTTGTAGTGGCCTCGTTCCTGCCGTTTCGGCAATTTGACTTTTGAGCGCGGCAGCTCCTTGTAGGGAATTTTGCTCAGGATGTGAGCGAGCGCGTTCAGCCGCGCCCGCCGCTTATTATCGGAATGGACAACGTACCACGGCGCCCACGCGGTGTCGGTGGCGAGAAACATCTCGTCCCGCGCCCGCGAGTAGTCGTACCAGCGGGAATAAGACTTGAGGTCCATGTCGGAGAGCTTCCAGGTCTTGCGTCCGTCATCGATCCGCGCCTCGAGCCGTCTCGCCTGCTCGTGGGGACTGACCTCGAGCCAATATTTCAACAGGAGCACGCCAGATTCGACGATGGCCTTCTCAACTCCGGGGATCATCTCCAGAAAGTGCTTGGCCTGCTCCTCGGTGCAGAACCCCAGCACCCGCTCGACGCCGGCGCGGTTGTACCAGCTGCGGTCGAAGATCACGACCTCCCCAGCCGCGGGCAAATGCGGCAGGTAGCGTTGGGCGTACATCTGCGACTTCTCGCGCTCGGTCGGGGCGGGAAGCGCGACGACCCGGAAGATGCGCGGGCTCACCCGCTCGGTCATGGCCTTGATCGTGCCGCCCTTGCCCGCACCGTCCCGCCCTTCGAAGACGATGCAGACCTTCAGGCCCTTGTGCACCACCCACTGTTGAAGCTTGACGAACTCGACATGCAGGCGCGCGAGTTCTCGCTCGTATTCCTTCCGCTTCAGCTTGTCGTCGGTTTCAAGACCATTGTTGTTCTCGTCGGACATTGGCTTGCTCCTCAAAGAGCCGCTGGTCTGCAGCGGGGCACCGGCCTGAAGACAGAGGAGTGCGTTGTGCCGGCGACCGTCTACTTCCATGTGAGAAAGAAGCCGATATCGCCGGGCATTCCTCCCGGATACTCGAGCACTTCAGCCTTCAGACCAAAGCCGAGCGGCCTCAGGTGGTCGTGCCAGAATTCGTAGCCGAGCTTGGACCG
>DATMQU010000084.1:0-8702 GCA_035566715.1 Vicinamibacteria bacterium | reverse complement strand
GGAGTTAACATGGCGCTCATCTGTGAAGTCGTGTACAGGGGCATCTTCCAAAAGAACCTGGCCGCTCGAATCGTGCGCGGAATCGTGCTCTCGGCCCGCAAGTCCGGGAAGTGGGGCATCGCGTTCGGGCGCTACGGGGATAGTCCCCAGCGGAACGGGGTCCCGGCCAAGGACTTTGCCATCGTTGCGGACACCCCGGAAGAGCTGGAACAGAACATGGCCCGCTACGAGCCCAAAGAAGTGGACGTCACCATCTGTGTTGATGACGCCCTGTTCAAGGGCGTGGAGTCCTGGGCTTGGTACGGGCTTCAGCCCATCAACGCATTGACCGTGCCCGATGGGACGGTGCTGGTCACCTCCATCAACGGTTTCGATGATCTCCTCAAGAACGCCCACCGCAAGGCGACCCCATACAACCTGGCCATTCTTGCCGGCCAGGCCTCCTTCGCTGGCCTGTGGGTCTATAAGGAAGATCACACCGAGGTGCGGATACTGGGCGCGCTGGCCAAGATCGCCCCCCGCTTTCTCTCCCTGGAGGCGGTGACGGAGGCCATCAAAGGGGCCGAATGGGGGTCTGACCTAAAGGTCCAGTCGGCGCGCCGGGCCTACGAGCGCCTGCAGACGCGGAAAGTGATGCCCCACGAGGGGAACCCCGAGGTCCCCTACACCCACACCATGCCCAAGTGGTGGGAGATGCGCGATGGGGTTACCATTCCGTCGCTTCCGATGGGCGGGCCGATCGAGGGGCAGGACCAGGGGTACCGGCCGGTGCGCAGCGACGTCTTCAATAAGTTCTCCTCTCGTACTATGCGCCCGGTCGTGAACTTCGACACCTGCGTGAAGTGCACTCTCTGCTGGCTTCAGTGCCCGGACAGCTGCTTCGACGTCACCCCCGAGAACCTCTACGACGCCAACATGGAAGCCTGCTGCGGGTGCGGCGTCTGCGAGGCGGTCTGCCCCGTAGACAACTGCGTCACCATGGTCAACGAGTCCGCCTTCCACGACAACGCCAGCCAATGGGAGATGTGGAGGAAGGACAAGAACGCCTATCAGGTCTGGCTGAAGGAAAAGACGGCGAACAAGGTCACGGTTGGTCGTTCCCATGGATTCCGGTATCGCGGGCAGTACGAACAGGAGCTGGCCGCGGGTCCGCTGGAAGTGGGTGGCGGCGTAGTGACCACCGGCATCCCCGGCGAAAATGCTCAGACGAAGGCCTAGCCAGGACCTAGGGAGGAATCAGACATGACGACGGCAGCGCAGGCACCCACCAGTGCCCCCTATCAGGTAGAACAGGAGCTCCTCATCTCGGGGAGTGAGGCGATCGCCGAGGCCCTCACGCTTGCGGACATCGACGTCGTCACCGCCTACCCGATCCGGCCCTACGACACGGTCATGCAGGCAGTGGCCAAGAAGATCGCCAACGGCATCCTCCGAGCGGAGTACATCGTGGCCGAGGGCGAGCACAGCCAGTTCGAGGTGGTGAAGCACGCCTCCGCGGTCGGAGCCCGGGTGTTTTGCGGCTCCTCGGGCGTGGGCTGGATGTACGCCATGGAAGCCATCACCGTCACCCCCGCTCTCCGCATCCCTATGATCGCGATGGTGGGTAACCGGGCCCTCGATGACCCGGGGGCCTTCGGCGTCGAGCACAACGACGCCCTCTCCGTTCGCGACCTGGGCTGGCTCCTGAATTGGGTCGACACCGCGCAAGAGGCGCTCGACACCACTCTCATCGCCTACCGGGTGGCGGAGGACCGGCGGATTTTCCTCCCCATCGCCCTCTCCTGCGACGGTGCTTTCCTCACCCACTCGCAAGCCATCTGCAAAGTGCCGACCCGGGCCCAGGTGGACGCGTTCCTTCCGCCCTACGACCGCAAGGATCTCCTCCTTCACCCCGATAACCCCATCACGGTCGCACCCCAGGTGAATGAAGACTGGGTCATGGAGATTCGGCGACAGAACACAGAAGCGATAAGCCGGTCCTACGGGGTCATCGAGGAAGCCTACAAGGACTTCAAGAGGGTCTTTGGACGGGACCTTCACAATCCCTGGTTCGAAGAGTACATGACCGACGACAACCCCGACGTGATCCTCATGGGCATGGGGACGCTCTCCATGCCGGTTAAGGTCACGATCCGGAAGCTCCGGGCGGAGGGGAAGAAGGTCGGATTCATCCGCCTGAAGTGGTTCCGGCCGTTCCCCTACGAGCAGCTCGCCAAGGCCCTGAGCAAGGCCAAGGCCGTCGGGGTCATCGACCGGGATTATTCGTTCGGATCCCCCTTCGCCTCCGGAGTCGTAGCCACCGAGGTGCGGGCGGCAATGTACAACTCCGACAAGCGCCCACCCTTGATCGGATTCATCTGCGGCCTGGGCGGTCGCGAGGTGACGATCGAGAACGTGACGGAAATGGTTCAGCTGTGCGAACAAGCGGCCAAGACGGGCAAGACCGACAAGCCGACATGCTGGCTGGGCGTTCGGGAGTAGTACCCCGGGTCGTAGCAAGGAGGACAAGATGCCGGAAACGCTAATCAAGCTCGAGACCCAGAACCTCGCCCCCTGGAAGGGCGTCAAGAAGGTCGACATCAAGGAGTATTTCTCCTCCGGCCACCGGACCTGCCAGGGCTGCGAGTCGGCGCTGGTCATGAAGCTCATGGTGAAGGCCTCCGGGCCCCGGACCATCGTGCTCGGCTCCACCGGCTGCATGTACGTGGCCAACACCACCTATTACTCGACTCCCTGGGCGGTGCCCTGGATGCACACCCAGCTCGGTAGTTCCGGCTCCGCCGCCCTGGGGACGGCCGCGGGCCTCAAGGCGCTGATGACGAAGGGCAAGATGAAGAACGAGCCCATCAATGTCATCGCCTTCTGCGGCGACGGCGGTGGTGCGGACATGGGCCTGAGCGCCATCTCCGCGACCTTGACCCACAAGGAATACAACTCCCTGATCCTGATGTACGACAACGAGTCCTACGCCAACACCGATATCCAGCTGTCCGGCTCGACCCCTTACGGCGCCAACACGACGTTCAGCCCCCCCGGTACCGTGAAGCGGATCATCCACACGCGCTGGAAGAAGAACATGGCCGGGATGCTCGCCGTCGGTCATTCAGAGTGCCGATACGTGGCCACCGTCTGTGCTTCCTATCCCGTGGAAATGATGAACCGTGTGCGGAGGGCGCTCTCCATCGGAGGCCCCACCTTCATCCACTCCCTCGACCCCTGCCCGAAGGGATGGGACTACGATCCCATGTTGTCCCACGAGCTGGGCGAGCTGGCGGTGGAAACAGGGATCTGGCCGCTCTACGAGGTCGAGGACGGAGTGCTGCACTATTACGGCAAGTCCAAGTACCTCGCGGACGGAAAGAAGCGGAAGCCGACCCGAGAGTACCTGCTGAAGCAGGGGCGCTTCGCTCACTTCACGGAAGACGACTTTGAATACTTCCAGGCCAAGGTGGACGAGATGTGGGACAAGTGGGAGGTGCCGGCCGTGATCCCCTTCCGCAAGATCGCGCAGTCGAAGGCCGCGTTGGCGGAGGAGTAGTTCTCCCCGAGCGGTGACCGTCGCCTGAACAACAGCTGACGAAGAGTAGCGACGGGGCCAGGCTCAGTTCCGAGTCCGGCCTCGTCGTGTTTACCCGGGACGAGGCTCCGGGCGGAGTGGTCGCTGCGCTCCTTTTTTCCGACCTACGCCCTTGACCGCCAAGCAGTTCCGAGGTACTAAGCCAGCACGCATGGAGTGGCACAAGGTCGAGCCCATCAACAGCCCCCGGATCTACGAGGAGATCGTGCGACAGATCCGGACGCTGATCTCGGAGGGAAAGCTCAAGTCCGGCGACCGGCTACCCCCGGAGAGGGATCTGGCCGAGCGATTCCGGGTTAGCCGAGCCTCGGTTCGTGAGGCTCTGCGTTCCCTGGAGTCGATGGGACTCATCGAGATCCGACTCGGCGAGGGGACCTTCGTCCGTGAGATCTCGGTGGACTCGCTGGTTGAGCCCCTGGCCCTCGTGATCCTGACCCAGCGCGAAGCGGTGGGAGAGCTCTTCGAGGCCCGCAGGCTCCTGGAGCCGCCCATCGCCGGCCTCGCCGCCCGCCGATCCACCAAGGAGGAGATCCAGGAAATGGAGCGAATCCTGGAGGAGCAGGGCAAGGAAGTGGCCGCCGGAGGCACGGGCCTGGCCCAAGACGCCGCCTTTCACGCGGCTATCGCGAGCTCGACAAACAACCGTGCCATCACGCGCATCGTGCATGCCGTCATCGATCTATTGACCCAGAGCCGGGAGGAATCGCTCCAGATCGCCGGGCGACCAAAGCTCTCCCACCACGATCATCTGCGAATCCTGGAGGCGATCCGGGGCCGCCGCTCGGCGGCGGCGCGACGGGCCATGTTGGACCACGTGGTTGCCGTGGAGACGCTGGTCATGGGCCGGCAGCAGAAAGCCGATAAGTCGAGCCCGGCCAAAAAGCCCCGGCGCTAGGCCCGTACGGTCTCCAGGATGCCCGCCTCGGAGCCACCTTCGTAACGTGATCCTCGGCCGTCCGGGACTGGGAGGGGGCGCTTCCGACCGCGCTTACTCCAGTACCCTGGTCGCAGCTTTCCTGAAGGAAGCCGATACCTGGAGCCCGATGGCGTTGGCTGTCTTCAGGTTGACGATCACATCCGAGGTCTTTAGGGCCTCGATCGGGATGGAGGCGGGCTTGGCTCCCCGGAGGACCATGGCCGCCTTCTTCCCGGCCAAGCGGCCCACGGCGATGGGGTCCACCGTGACCCCCAGAAGGACGCCTTTGTCCAAGTGGTCCTCTGATTGGGTCGCGGTGATGAGCTTTGCCTTGTTGGCCAGCACGACGATTTGAGCCGCCATGTCGCCGATGATGCTGCTGCCGGTCAGCAGGACCGCGTCCGCCTTGCCTTGCAGGACTGAGACCTGGGGGACCACGTCGGTCCGGCTCTTCAGCGCAACGGGGAGCACTTTGATCTGGAAATCATTCTGCAAAGCCTCCAAGTCCTTGAGTTGCGCTTCCGTATTCTTTTCGCCGGGAGTGTAGAGAACGGCCAGGGTCTTGATCTGGGCGAGCTGCTTGAGGCTGCTGAGCAGCGTGGGGGTAGAGGTCTGGGAGCTGGAGCCGGTGGTGTTGTTGCCGGAGCTCTTCCAGTCCTGCGCGATCTTCGAGTCCACGGGATCGAACACGAAGGCAAAGACCACCGGAGCATCCTTGATCTCGGCCGCCACGGCCACCGCCGCTGAAGTGCCGACCGGTATCACGACGTTCATGTGCGCGGCGTGGAATTTCTGCGCTAGTTCGGCCACCCGGGTCTTGTTGCCGTCCGCCTGCTCTATGACAAAGGTAACCTGAGGCTCTTTGAAGCCCTCCTTGCGCAACTGCTCCAGGACTCCGTTCTTGCACTCTTCGTAGCGAGGTTGGGCGTTCCAGAGGAGGACGCCGATGCTGGTTTCCGCAGAGGCGGGGGGCAGGACTCCAAATGACAAGACAACCGCCCCGACCAAGCCAATGCTCTTGTTGCCGGGTCTCGTCATGACGGTTCTCCTCTGGCCGCGCCCAATGGCCGAACTGGGGCAGACGGGCACCCCGGGGAAACACCTATGCCTCCAGCGGACAAAGTTCGCCCCTGGTGGAGGGAGCCTGCGGTTAACTCCAGTGCTGCCAACTCCATCGATGATACTCCACTCCCAGAGCGTCGGGGAGGGGATCAGACGTCTTTAGGGGTTTCCCCCTACCTTAATTCCGGGACCCCCCGTGGCCGGCGACGCCGGCGGGGCCTAGCTTGGAGGAGGAGGAAGTCGGGTCATGGCCCAGGAAGCCGTGCTTAGAACGCCGGTCGTCTTCGAGCCTCACGGACGCGGATACCAGCTGTGGGCGGAGCTGGTCTTCACGCGCCTGGTCTTCGCCATCGAAGGGGTCACCCGGGTCCAGCGAGCGGCCGGCGGCGGCTGCTGGGAGGTCTCGGTCGACCCTCGATACGACAGCCACCAAATCGAGGCGGCGGTATACGCCCTCGTGCAGTTCGCACGGTCGAGCCCGGGCGTGGCGAAGTGGCTCCACTGAGGGACCGGGGCGTCGACCCCGCCATCCGGTGAGGGTCCGCGCTACCGCGGCTCCCCCTCCTGTGCCATCGCTCCCGGCTTGTCCCGGGCGGACATTCCCCGCATGAGCGCGGCGTAGAGGACAAAGGCCACGGCGAAGCCCACGAACCAGGCGTAGTCGTAAAGAGGCCTCAGGGCAGGGACGATTAGCCCTCCCCAGGCCAGGGCGCAGCCGGAAAGGGTCGCGGCCACCGCCCTCCAGTTCCACCCCCCTTGGTAGTGGTATTGGCCTTGGGTAAGGTAGAGGTCCTCCAGGCGGAGCTGCCGGCGCCGGATCAGCCAATAGTCGGCAATGAGGACGCCCGCGATCGAACCCAAACCTCCCGAATAGCCGAGGAGCCAAGTGAAGATATAGCCTGAGGCATCGGCCAATAGGTTCCACGGCTGCATCAGGATCCCGAGGACACCCGTGATCAGGCCTCCCGTCTTGAAGGCGATGAGACGCGGAAAGGCGTTGGCGAAGTCGTTGGCGGGGGAGACCACGTTGGCGGCAATGTTCACGGCCAGCGTGGCCACGACCGCCGTGAACATCGAGACCGCCACCACCAGCGGGGTCTTGAAGCGGGCCACGAGCTGGATGGGGTCCCAGATGGCTTGCCCATAGATGATCACCGTGGCGCTGGTGATGAGCACGCCCATGGCCGCGAACACAAACATCGTGGTGGGCAAAGCGACCACCTGGCCCACGATCTGATCGCGCTGGCTGCGCCCGAAACGGGTGAAATCGGGCATGTTCAGCGAGAGGGTGGCCCAGTAGCCGATCATGGCGGTGAGGGAGGGGATGAAGACGGGGAGGAAGTCGGCCAGGGTATGGAGCCGGCCCGGCTGCTCCAAGAGGGGTCCGAGACCATGGGCTTCCCGCACCGCCCACACCAGCAGGACTCCCGTCATCACCAGCACGAAGGGAGCGGCCCAGTTCTCCACTTTCCGCAGGAGGTCCATCCCGCGGTAGATGATGAATACATTTGCCCCCCAGAAGAGAAGAAAGGAGAGCCACTCGCTCGTGGAGTGGCCGCCGAAGCCCGGGCCGAGGAGGGTGGGCCAGGATGGGAGCAGGCTGGTGAGGAAGGTGTAAAGGGCCTCGCCCCCAATCCAGGACTGGATGCCAAACCAGCCGCAGGCCACCAAGGCCCGCATGAGGGCGGGGAGGTTGGAGCCGATCGTTCCGTAGGCGGCCCGAGCGAAGACCGGGAACGGGATCCCGTACTTCGTGCCGGGGTGGGAGTTGAGCAGGATGGGGATGAGAACGATGGTGTTGCCGAGCAGGATCGTGATGAGCGCTTGCCACCAGTTCATGCCCGCGGTCATGAGCCCGGAAGCCAGCATGTAGGTGGGGATGCAGTGGGCCATGCTGATCCACAGCGCCGCGTAGTTGTAGGTCGTCCAGTTGCGGAGGGAAGCGGGAAGGGGAGCCAGGTCGTGGTTGTAGAGGGGGCTGGCTTGGATGCGCGCGGTGTCGCTGAGCTCGACCCGGCCGTCAGGATGGTGCGTTTCCCGGGAAGGGAGCATGAATCGCGGGATGCTACCGGACGGTGTAGGAGGGTGTCAACGGAGAAGAGGGCCCGGGGGAGTTGGCCCGGCGTCGTCGACGCCACACCCGGCTCACAGAGGCCAGGGGGAGCAGACGAGCGCACGCCCAGAGCCGGGGCCCGCGGACGCCAGCCTGCCCCTCGCGTGTCAGGAATGGTAGATTAGTGGTCGTGGTGGGCACACGTTTGAGTTCGACCGTTTCACTTGAGCCCGACCCCCTCATCGAGGCCTTCAAGAGGGACATCGACAGAACCCTTCTCCGGCAAAACCTGGCGCGGACGGTGGAGGAACGGCTGCGCAACCTTATCGAGCTGCAACGCTTCGCCCGCGAGCTCGTGCGGGCGGGGCGTGAGGCCAGAGATGGCCGACGTTGAAGGCCTGCTGCGCGCATTGGCCCAGGGCGGCGTCGAGTTCATCCTTGTTGGCGGCGTCGCCGCCACCGCCCACGGCTCCGCCCGCCTGACCCAAGACGTTGACGTCGTGTACTCCCGGTCGAGCGACAACCTGGCGCGGCTCGCCTCTTCTCTCGCCGCCTATTCCCCCTACCCTAGGGGTGCGCCGCCCGGCCTGCCCTTCCGGTGGGATGAGGCGACCCTCCGCCGGGGGCTCAATTTCACCCTCGCCACTGCCCTCGGCGACCTTGATCTCTTCGGAGAGCTGACCGGGGGCGGGTCCTACGAGGATCTGTTGGCCGACACCATCTCGATCCGGGTGTTCGCGGTCGAGTGCCGGTGTCTCGGGTTGGAGGGGCTGATCCGCGTGAAGCGGGCGGTCGGGCGGCCTAAGGATCTTGAAGCGATCGCGGAGCTCGAGGCCCTGCGGGAAGAGCGGGACCGAGGGGAGAGATGAGAAGAGTCACCCCACCAGCGGTCGGCCCGGCTGCCGCTTCACGAACTGTCCGCGGCCCGGCCGGCCCTTGAGCTGCCCGTGGTCCACCAGGACCTCGCCCCGTGAGAGCACGAGGGCGGGGCTGCCCTTGATCATTCGTCCCTCGTAGGGGTTGTAGTCCACCTTCATGTGATGGGTCTGGGCGGACAGGGTGATCTCCTTCTCGGGGTCGAAGAGGACGAGATC
>DATMQU010000083.1:0-8229 GCA_035566715.1 Vicinamibacteria bacterium | reverse complement strand
ATGAGCACCGTCGCGTGTGGGCGGACAAGGCCGTCCTCGCCCAGGTGTACGGCGTGTGGTTCGAGGCCCTGCTCTCCGAGCTGCCCCCGGGACGGGCGCTGGAGGTCGGCGCCGGGCCCGGCTTCCTCCGCGAGTATGCCCGCCGCCAAAGGCCAGACCTTGCTTGGATCGCCGCCGACCTGATCCCGGCCCCTTGGAATGACTTGGCCGCCGACGCCCTGGGGCTGCCTCTCCTCGGGGGCACGGTCGGGAGCGTGGTCGGCCTCGACCTCGTGCACCACCTGGCCTCGCCCCGCCGCTTCTTCCAGGAGGCGGCCCGGGTCTTGAGCCCCCGTGGTCGCATTGCCGTGGTCGAGCCCTGGGTGACGCCGCTCTCGTTTCCCATCTACCGGTGGCTTCACGAGGAGGGATGCACGCTGGGGCTCGACCCCTGGGACCCTTTCGCCCTCAAGGAAGGGGAGACCAAAATCGCCTTTGAAGGCGACGCGGCCGTGGTCCGGCGCCTGGTGGCCACCACCTCCCCCCAGGAGTGGCTGAGCCTGGGGTTCCGGCCGCCTCGACTCCGGATCCTGAACGGTTTTGCTTACTTGCTGAGCCTGGGGTTCAAGAAAGGATCCCTGCTCCCCCGCCGCGCCGCTCCCATCCTCTTGAGGCTGGACGAGGGGCTGAAGGGTGCGGCCCCCCTCCTCGGCATGCGCGCGCTCGTGGTCTGGGAGCGCGCGGCCGCCTAGCGCCGGAAGAGCTCGCCCAAGCGGATGGGGTCGATGATCCCCAGCGCGAGGTCGTCTATCTTGCCGCCCTGACTCACCCGCAAGGTGAGGGGTGCCCGGTTGACCTTGAGGCTCTTGAGGAACTCGCGTCCCGGGGACCGGACGACGGGGAAGGCAATCTGTACGGCGGTGAAGAAGCCGGGCGGCTCCTGGTCCATGAGCACGCCCACGACGCGCAGGTTGGGAGGCCGGCGCTCGAAGGCGCGGTTCCACTCCGGGATCATCTTGTGGCAGCTCGGGCATCCGCTCAGGAAGAAGAGCAGAACCGTGCTCGACCCCCGCGGGAAGTCCACGAGCTTGGTGGAGCCGTCGACGGCGTCGGCGGAAAAGATCGGGATCACGTCCCCCACCGAGGGCGCCGAGGGCGGAGCGGTCGCGGGGGGAATCGGGCTGGATTGGGGGCTCGCGCTCCCCGAAAGGAGAGCTCCGGTGAGGCCTACCCAGGCAAGAACGGTCGCGGTCCTCATGGCGTTCTCCGTGGCTGGAAGTCCTCCCTCCAGAGGGGGGACTCTCGAGAGACGGTGACCTGCCCCTTCTCCGAATCATATTCGAAAGCGATCCTCGCGGGGTCACGGAGGGACGCGGGTTCCACCCCGAGGGCCCCGAGCTCTCCCAGCGACCGCGGCCGCCTCCCCCATCGCCGCTCGAATTCTTGGACCGTCGCGGTCAGGCGATCGGCCTCGTCCAGGGCATCAAGGATCTGGAGGCGAATGAGGGCGTTTGACTTGATGACCCCCTCCGCCTGGTCATACATCTGCTTCCACATCCGCCGCGACGTCTCCCGGTCCCCTCCCTTCGCGAGGAGATCGGCGGCCAGGGTCCGGAACCAGAACGGCGCCCCCGGGATGTGGGAGGCCTCGTCCAAGATCTCCGCTGCTTTGTGCGCGTCGTGCAAGTACAGGAAGTGAAAGAACCCCAGGTCCTGGCTCAGCCTCCAGACGTCGGGGAGGGCCTTTGTCCCGCGCTCCAGCAGGGCGATTCCCTGCCGCGGGTTGCCGGCCCCCACCGGGGGCGGCTCGGACAGGAAGATGGCACCGTAGTGGTACGCGATCTCCAGTCGCGGATCTAGGGTGGTCGTGATGTCGATGAGCGGGTAGAGCAGGTCGAAGCGCTTCCCACGCTCGAAGATGTGCTGACCGCCAAAATACTGCACGGTCCGCAACCAGTAGATGTCGGCCGCGAGGGCCTCGAATCCCGGAAAAAGGCGTCCAACCTGCTTGCCCGACCACAGGTACAGAACTTCCTCCTGGGCGCGAAATCCCCCCGTGAGGGAGTCGAGCCGACGCTGCGCCAGCGGGATCGCGGGCAGGAGGGCGAGGACCAGATAGGGGCGCAGCTTCAAAAGTCTCGCGACCGGAAGACCTTGAGACCCAGGCCCAGCACCAGACCCATGTAGGCCAGGGCATAGAGGGTCACCCAGCCCAGAACGTGGAGAGGTACGGGGTCGCCGTAGGCCACGCGGTCCTTGAAATCGAAATTCCGAAAATTGGGAAGCCCGTAGTACAGCGCCTCCGTCAACCAGCCCGGCGCCCCGGGAGCGACGTCCTTCATGTTTCGAATGACATCGGAGAAGCGACCGGTGAGCACCAGGGCCAGGGTGCAGACGGCGGCCAGGGTCGACGAGGTCAGGGTCGAGAAGAGCAGGGCCAGAGAGGTGACGAGGAGGAGGCCCAGGTAGATCGGGTAGATGGCCTCCAAGAGCCGGGGCTCCGGCCGGCGTCCGGTGAGGAGCAGGGTCAGGTACAGCCCCAATCCCATGGTTCCCAGGTTCACCAGGAGGGTGAAGCCGAGTCCGACGAATTTTCCCAGAAAGAGCTCGTCCCGACTGAGCGGCTTGGCCAGGAGGGGATAGAGCGACCGACGCTCGATCTCCTTGCTCACGAGTCCCACCCCGATGAAGATGGCAATCAGGGTCCCGAAGATGTCCATGGCGGCCAGACCGATGTCCTTGATGATCTTCTCGTCCTGGCGTATGGAGAGTTCGCCGAGCAGGAGCCCGGAGAGGGTCATGAGGATGGCGAAGAAGACCAGGTTGTAGAGCACGCGCTCGCGCACCGTCTCGCGAAAGGTGTTCGCGGCGACCGCGAGCAGGCGGTTCAATCCCCAAACCCTCCCACCGGCACCTCGTGGTCGGCGGCCATCTCCTTGAAAAAGTACTCCTCCAGGGACTGCCGGATCGGCGAGACGGCAAGGATTCTCCCGCCCGCCCGTTCCACCGCCCCCACGATTGCCCCCAGCCGGTCCTCGGCCACCTCCAGCCGCCAGCGTTCCCCGACCGCGCTCTTGGCCACGAGTCCGGTCTGCGCCTCCAGGACGCTGCGGTCGACTCCGGTCACCAGGACCTCCATGGCCGAAGTGGCCAGCTCGAGTATCTCGTCGAGCCGACCCTCCCGCAGCAGCCGCCCCTCCCGGAGAAGAGCCACCCGATCGCACAGGGTCTCCGCGTCGGGCAGGATATGGGTCGAGAAGAAGACCGTCTTGCCCCGCTGCTTGAGATCCAGGATCAGGTTCCGGACCAATCTCCGGCCCATGGGATCCAGCCCCGACATGGGCTCGTCCAAGAACACGAGGTCGGGCTCGTTCATGAGGGCCTGGGCGATGCCCGTCTTCTGCACCATGCCTTTGGAGAACCGGCGAAGGGGCAGGTCGGCCGCCCGCGCCAAGCCGAGAAGGTCCAAGAGTTGCCGGGCGCGATCCCGCCGGACGGCCGGGGAGAGGCCGAAGAGGCGCCCGATGTAGTCGAGGTATTCGTGCGCGGTCAGGTAGTCGTAGAGATACGGGTGCTCGGGGAGGTACCCCACGCGATAACGCCACCCCCGCTCGGCGAGCGGCGACCCCAAGATGAAAGCGGAGCCCTCGTCCGGGTGCAGGAGGCCCATGAGGACCTTGAGGGTCGTGGTCTTGCCCGATCCATTGGGCCCGAGGTAGCCGAAGACCTCTCCCTGCTCCACCTTCAGCGACAAGTCCAGAAGGGCCGGCCGATAGGTCGGACGAAGGTGCCCCACCCGATACGATTTGCTCAGGCCTTCGATCTCGAGAACGGTGACCCCGGGCATGCTCTCTTCCGGCCCCGGCTAGGGGAGCCGGGGGCAGTTTGGGCGGGGGGTGACCCGATCGCGCGCGGCGCGCGGCCAAGTCTCCGCTACCGCCGGCCGCGCCCCCAACCGTTCTCGCTTGCCGGGCCGACGTTGGTAGCGGTGGCGCGGCAGATATGGCAGGTTCGGCCTCCGAGAATGGCGTGGGGGCTGAGTATAGCGTGAGCCAAGAGTGGAGCCAAGCCGTCGTCCAGCAAGGCACCGTCTCATGGTTTGATACCGTGACTCGCCGCGGGCGGCCCGCGTTCCCGGCGAATGTGCGGTATCGTGTGCGGTCGAGCGGAGCGCTTCCGGGTGTCCGTTGGCTCGAGACGTGTCGTCGGCAGCGGACCGCCACCGTGGCGGCGGTCGTTCCGACGAGGCCCCGGAGGTCACTGGCCTGATCGATGCTTCCACGACTCCCCGACGGTGAGACGCTCCTTTCCAGGGTGGGAACGGCCGCCGTGGTCGGCGGCGTGTCCTTCCTCCCCTTCCTTCAGGGCCTACTCTCGGGCCGGAGCTTCTACTTCCGAGACCTGTCGCTTCATTTCTTCCCCCTGCGCCGGTACGCGGTGGAAGGCCTCCGCGGCCTGGAGCTGCGCTTCTGGAACCCCTACGTGCACGAAGGGGTGCCCCTCACCGTCCCCACCCTCTCCTATCCCCTCGACCTCCTTCAAGCCCTCCTCCCCGACGAGCGCGGCTTCTCCTTGCTTCTCGCCCTGCATGTTCCGCTCGCGGCGTTGGCCTTTCTGGCCCTGGCCCGCGGCCTCGGCCTCTCCCGGCCGGCCGCGGGGGGGGCCAGCATCGTCTACGCTCTGGGCGGCTTCTCCCTCTCGACGCTCAACCTCTACGCCTACTTGCTCGCGGTGGCCTGGGCTCCGCTCGTCATCCTCGCCCTGCTCCGGGCTTCGCAGGGCTCTCCGCGGCAGGTCGCGGGAGCGGGGCTGCTCGTGGCCCTCATTCTCTCCACCACCGCCCTCGAGGTCGTCGCGCAGGCATTCCTCTTCGCGCTGGTGCTCGCCGCTTCCTCCCGGCCGCGTCCGGGGTGGCTGCGGATGGGATCGGCCCTGATCCTCGGAGGGGGCCTGGCCGCACCCACCCTCCTGCTGATGAACGACCTGATGAAGGGGAGCGCGCGCGGCGCGGGGTTCCCGATCGATGTCGTCCTCGCGCACTCCATTCACCCTCTGACCCTTCTCCAGGTCGTGGTCGGAGACCTCTACGGCGACCTGGGCAACCTGGTCAACCGCTGGTGGGGGCAGAATTTCTTCCCCCTCGGGTTCCCCTACCTGCTCAGCCTTTACCTCGGCCTGGCCACTCTCTGCGCGGCCGCGGTGGGTGCTCTGTGCGGCCGGGTCTACCGCGGCCGCATCCTGGTCCTGGCCGCCTTGGCCCTCGTCGCAAGCTTGGGTCGTTGGGGGGGCCTTCGGCTCCTGGTGGAGGCCGTGCCCGTGCTGCAGCGCGGTCGCTATCCTTGCAAGGCCTTCTTTACCGTTCATCTGGCGGTGGCCCTTCTCGCCGCCCTCGGACTCGAGGCCCTCGCCCGGGGAGAGCGGCGGGCCTGGCGGCTCTTGGCGGGGCTGGCGGGGGGGTTGGGCGTTGCTTTCGTGGCCTTGCCCGCCCTGCCTTGGGCCCGGCCGGAGTGGGCCCGTTGGTTCCTGGGCGGCTTTTTCCCCCCCGACTACACCTGGGCGCTCCGCCTCGACCGCCTGCGGCTGATCCTGCAAGACGCGGCGGTCGGCGGCTCGGTGTCGCTCGCCGCGGGTCTTCTGGCCGTGCTCGTCCTGACCGGGCGCCTCACGCCCCGGAAGGGCGTCCTGGCCGCGGGCGCCCTCATCGCCGCCGACCTGCTGCGGACGGGAGCGGGCCTGAACCCCATGGTCACGCCCGCCTTCTACGAGCCGAGTGCCGAGGTCGCGGCCTTGGCCCCCCTCCTGCGCGCGGGGGGACGCCTCTTTACCTGCAACGTCGGGGAGAGCCCGGCCTATTCCCGGGCCCGCGCGGAAAGGCCAGGGGACCACGAAGTCTGGACGTTCTCCACCCTCCGGGACACTCTGACCCCGAACTTCAACCTGCGGCTTCTCGTCCCCACCGCCTACAGCCCCGACCTCACGATGTCCGTGCCCGTGGACCGGGCCTTCTCGCCCCAAGCCGAGGGCTGCTTATTCCTTCCGGGAATCCTCGACCGGCTGCGAGAGGCGGGAGTCACCCACGTCCTCAGCCTCGACCCCCTCGAGCATCCGGAGCTCGAGCCACGCGCGCAGTTGGCCCCCGAAGCCATCCGGCCCCTGGAGATCCATCTCTACGCGCTAAAGGACCCTCTTCCCCTGCGCTTCGTCGCCCGCGGCGTCCATCCCGCGAACACGCGCGAAGAGGCGGAGCAGTGGGCGCATGGCCCCGGCCCGCTAAGCGGGGGCGCGGTGGCGGTGGAGGGAAGCGCGCTCGACACCTCCCACGTGGAGGGCCGCATACTCTCCCTCCAGGAGTCCTCCGACCAGATCGTGATGGATGCCGAGGCCGACCATCCGACGATGGTTGTGGTCCGGGATGGATACGCCCCGGGGTGGACGGCAACCGTGGCCGGCTCTTCGGTTCCCGTCTTGCGGGCCAACGGGCGGTACCGAGCCGTAGCCATCCCTGCGGGCCGGAGTCAGGTCGTGATGAGCTATCGGCCCCCCTCTCTCCGGCGAGGGCTGGGGGTGGGCCTGGCCGCGGCCCTGGTCATGGCCTTCCTCGGGTGGCGGCCGTCGTCTTCCCGACCCGTAGGCTGAAGCAGGGACCCCGTCGGGCACCCGGCCCGGCCTATCCCGAAAGGCCGCGTGCGGCCGGCGTCGCCGCCAGATAGGGAAGGAGGCCCTGCAGCGTGCTGATGACCCGGAACTCGGGGCCGTCCCCCGAGCGCTCTCGGAAGATCGACGGATCGAAGTTGAAGAATTCCCCCGCCCGGCGCAGAAGGTAGCAGGCGCCATAACCCGCCCGCGCGGCGCCCAGGATGTCGCGGTAGGGATTGTCCCCCACCATGACCAAGGCCCGGGCCGGGATCCCCAAGCGCTCCTCGACCACCGCGAAGCCCTCTGGGCTCGGCTTCTCCGCCCCCGCCTCCCGCGAATAGACCACCACGTCGAACCACGCGGATAGGCCCGACGCCTCGAGCTTCTGCCGCTGAGATTCCGGAGGGTTGTCGGTCAGGACGGCCAGCTTGAGACCGGTCCGCTTCAAGCTCGCCAGGGTTGGCGCCACGTCGGGGAAAACCGGGGGATCGCGGGGGATGCTCGCCCGATAGAGCTGGATCAGCTGGTCCGTGAGCTCCCCTCCCAGCGCGAAGCGCGCCTTCAGCTCATCGAAGAGCTGAATGCGGGGGCCCTCTTCCACGAGCCGGGCCGCCTCCAAGAGAAAGAGGCCCCGCTCCGGCAACTCGTCCGGGAGAGCCTCATGGAGTCGCTCCAGCTTACCGAGGATCCACCTCTTCTGGTGGATGAGGGTGTCGTCCAGGTCGAAAACGATCGCCCTCGCCGGCTCGGGGGGCACCTTCTCCGCCGCTCCGGGGTCGATCCAGAACTGGTCCAGGTAGCGCACCATCCGCCGGCCGGCAGGGGGGGGGCCGCGCAAGCCTTCCCGGAGCCGCCGATCCACGAAACCACAAAGGTGGAGGGCGGGGTTGAAGCCCGTCCCACACCAGTGCACGGCGGAGGTGCCGATCCGCGGGTTGACATCCGAGAAATAGAGCTCCCCCCCCTCCCGGATGAGCTGGACGTTGAAGAGCCCCCGCGCTCCTTTCACCTTTACAAGCTCGGTGAAGCGCCGCATAAGTGTCTCCGCCGCGGGGTCTTCCACGGTCTCGCTGATTACCGCGAACCCCCCCGATGTCCGGGTCCGCCGACGGATGCCGAATCCCGAGTCCACGCCCTCGCCGTCGAGACTGAAATCCACGGACAGCTCGTCGAACCGCTCCAGGTAGGGCTGCCAAACGTGGCTCGCCGCGAGCTCGTCCACCTTCCTGGCCTTGAGGTCCCGCTCCGACCGCAGGACCAGGGTCCCCCGGCTGCCCCATCCAGAGACCGGCCGCCCGATCAGGGGAAACGGGCGGGCTTTTGCGCGCAGATCGACGACGGGCAAGGTGGGCAGCCCGGCCCCGCGGAGAGACTCGTAGAGTTCGCGCTTGTTCCCGGCCAGCCGCAAGAAGGAGGCCTCGGACACCCCCACCAAGATCCCCCGCTCCGCGAACGGCCGCCCGCCCTCCGCCAGGGCCAAGAGCTCATGATGGGTGGAGGGAAGGACGACGCGCACCCCCTCCCTCTCGCAAACGCCGAGGAGCGCGGCCAAGAAGTCCTGGGCGTCGGCAATGGGCGGCACGCAGTGGAAGCCGTCCGCAAAATACCGGCCGA
>DATMQU010000082.1:0-3528 GCA_035566715.1 Vicinamibacteria bacterium | reverse complement strand
GCTCGACGGTGACCAGGAGGCCCACCTCATCGCCTTGGCCTGCGGAAGCCCACCGGCGGGTCGGTGCCGCTGGACGCTCCGTCTCCTGGCGGACAGACTGGTCGAGCTCGGCCATGTCGACAGAGTCTCCCATGAGACTATCCGTCGGACGCTCAAAAAAACGAGCTGAAGCCGTGGCTGGTCAAGATGTGGTGCATCCCGCCGGAGGCCAACGCCGAGTTCGTTTGGAAGATGGAGGATGTCCTTCATGTCTACAAACGTCCGTACGATCCACTTCGACCCGTCGTTTGCATGGACGAGACCAGCAAGCAACTCATCGGGGAGACGCGGCTCCCGATGGATGTGGCGCCGGGCCAGCCGCGCCGCGTGGACTACGAATACGAGCGCAAAGGGGTGGCAGATCTCTTCATGTTCTTCGAGCCGCTGCGAGGTTGGCGGCGCGTGTGGATCACGCCTCAGCGTCGCAAGGTCGAATGGGCGTGGTGCGTCAAGCAACTCCTGGATGTGCACTATCCTCAGGCGGAGCGCCTGGTCTTGGTCTGCGACAACCTGAATAGGGTGCAGACTGTTTGGCTGCGCGCCTGGCATGCTCATGCGGCTTCGGGTAGTTGAGTCGGCGTCTTGCTGCGGATCTGAACGGCCTGACCTCGCTCAAGCTCTTGATTACGTCGCTCCTGGCTCCATTTCATGAACGCCTCCCAGTCCCCGTTGACCTCGATGCACCGCAGCAGCAACACCGCCTCGGCACGCTCCTCGATCCACCTCATCCCGCTATTGTCCAGCCGCTCACCCACCACGTACCGCGCCGCGCCTTCGACCACACCCGAGGCGATCACCAGGTCCTCCTTCCGCAACCGGCCGTAGTCCATCAACTTCACCCGCGCCTCCAGGTAGGCGATGACCCCCTTCAGCACCTTCCGTTTCTCCCTCGTCCCGGGCCCGCGCCGGCTCACGCCCCGCATCTCTTGCTCCAACCGGCTCAGCAGCGCCCGCACATGCCCCTTGTAGAGCAACTCTTCCAACCCCTCGACCCAGCACGTCAACTCCGCGCTCCCCTCGCGGTGGAAGAGCCGGCCCACCTCCCAGAGCTTCTCCTGCGCGTGTCGCACGTCGAGCGTCAAGGTCGCGCCCCGGAACAGCCGACGCAGCCGTTGCCCCAGGCACGTCTCGCCGTCCACGACGATCTGCACCGTCTTGGCGGTCCCGGGGGGAAACCCGCGGCGTGTCGCCTGCGCCCGCGCCCACTGAACCGCCGACCGCCGCGAGCCGAACGTCCCGTAGACCTTCTTGTTGAGGGGGCCGTGCAGCCGGCCGTCCTCGCCCCGCCGCAACGTGTACATCACCACCAGCGTGGCGCTGCGGCCGTTCTTGCTCTTGTCGCCCTTCTTCCGCCGCGCCTTCCGGCCCCGTCGCTCTCGCTTCTTCCGGCCCCGATGCCGCTGACACTCGCAGCCCCGTTCGTGGCGGGCTCGCGGGCCGCGACGCCGCGTCAGTTCCTGCTCGGTGGCCGTGGGGGCCGCCTTGCCGTCGATCTCGATGACCAGCACCTCCCCCTCGTCATCAGGCAACGGGCCCTCGCTCAGGTAGACATAGGCGGGTCGGGCCAGGCCCAGGACCCACTCCTCGATCGCCGAGGCCGGCGGCGCCGCCCCGAGGAACATCCCCCCGAGCCCGCTGGCGACCCGGAAGCTCACCCGAGTGGCCAGCCGGCAGAACCAGCCGATGACCAACGGTGTGTAGGCGTCGCGCGTCAGTCCCAGCGCCACGTCCAGGGGATGCACGCCGGGCCCGCCGCCATGCCGCGGCACGAGGAACGCCCGGGCATAGGCGACCGGCCCGCAACTGGTCTTGAGAATCCGCCCGGCGGCGGGGTCCGCCACGCGGTAGCCACGGGCCCGCCAGTCCGTTGGGTCGAGCCGGTCGTGGCTCGACCGGAGGAAGAGTTGGATCAGCAAGCATCCCAGCGACCGCAGCAGGACCAGCAAGGCCGTCTCGAAGTCGAGGAACGAGATCGCCCCTTGGTCATTCGAGCAGTACGCGAGGATCTCGTCGAGCCGCGCACGGGCCCGGCACCGTAGATCCTCGACTGTCGGTGGACAGGCCGCGGCGGGCGGATTACTCTGACGAATGCTCACGGGGGCCGACTCCTGACCGTTCCCATTCGGGATATGTTCAGCGGTCAGGATAAGTCCCCTGAGCGTCCCGTTTCAGCCACCGTCGGCGAATAATGACCGGCCGAGCACGCCACCGGCCATGGGCCGCTCCCTCGGACTTGTGCTTTCTCACGTCATTTCAAGGGTTTGCGGCCACGCGAGAGTTGCAGCCAATCGGTCTGCACCCAATTCGGGCACCCGGCTCCTCGTGCCATGAATTCGCTACGTGACCAGACGGATGCATCTTAGTCGAGCCGGAGGCAGCGGGTAACGCCCCTCCAACTCGCCAAAACGCTCCCACGGCATCCGGGCCTTGTTCGAGCGGCGACTGAGCCACTTGTGCCAGGCACACCGCACGTGGTGGCGGAAGTCGCGGACCCTCAGCGTATTGCCGGTGATCCCGTAATACGCGTAGTGTCCCCGTAGCTTCGCCGTCAGGGTCGTCCACTGCTCCACGATCGGTAGGTGGCGGTGCTCGCGGCACCACTCCCCGATCGACCTCAGCGATCGGCAGAAGCGGCCCTTGGCCGTCTCGCGCTTCACCGCCCAGTTCCCCTTGAGCGTCCGACTCCAGTGGTGGGTAAACCCCAGGAAGTCGAACGTCCCGGGGCGGTCACCGTGGGGGACGCCTTTGGGGGCGTCCAGCGGTGGCCGCTGGAACGGGACCAGCCGGGTCTTCTCCGGATGGAGGGTCAGGCCGTACTTCCCGAATCGCTTCGGCAGCACCTCCAGGACCCGTCGCGCATCAGCCTCCGACTCGAAGACCAGGACCGCGTCGTCGGCATAACGGATCAGGGACGCCCGCCCCTTCAGGCGCGGTTTGACCGTCCGCTCGAACCATGTGTCCAGGACCTCATGAAGATAGGCGTTGGCGAGGATGGGTGAAATCACACCACCCTGTGGGCTGCCGGATTCGGGGTGCGTGAGGCACCCCTCCTCCATGACCCCCGCCTTGAGCCACTTGCCGATCAGTCGCAGCAGCACGCCGTCACGTACCCTCCGGCGGAGGATCGCATGCAGGTGGCGGTGGTCCAGAGCATCGAAAAACTTTCGAATGTCGATCTCCAGGAGCCACCCGCCCTTGACCTCCATCAGCCGATGCCAGAGGGCGTCCAACGCCTGGTGCGCCGAGCGGCCCGGCCGGAAGCCGTACGAGCAGTCCAGGAAGTCCTGCTCGTAGACGGACTCCAGGACCATCGCCACCGCACGCTGGAGGATCTTATCCTCGAACGTGGGGATGCCGATGGGCCTGGTCTCCGACCCGGTCCCCTTGGGGATATACACCCGCCGCACCGGCGGAGCCTGGTAGCGGCCGGACTTGGCCCGGTCCAGCAGCGATCGGAGGTTGCCCTCCAGGTCGGCCGCGTAGTCCGTC
>DATMQU010000081.1:0-11397 GCA_035566715.1 Vicinamibacteria bacterium | reverse complement strand
AAGAGCTGCCCACCGAAATAGAAGCGCAGGTCCTTGCCGTCGTAATACTTGCCGGCCAGGGTCACGGCCCGGGTGGGGAGCTGGATCTCCGCCGTCCAGCCGTTGCGGTCGCTTTCCACCGTGGCTCCGGTCGGGAAGGCGCTCTTGAAGGCGGCAGGCACGTCCGCGGCGCGCACGATGGCCCGTCGCTTGCCGTTCACGAAGCTGCCGATGATCTGGGCCGGGACCACCCCCGGCGCCGAGTCGAGGGGGAACTGGAACACGAGCCGGCCCTGGATCTCGGGCCGTTGGGAGTCGGCTCCCTGGCGCTCGCCGTAAGCGAGCTGGTTCGCGACGTCGGTGGGCAGGTTGCCGAAAGCGGGCAGCACCACCGCCACCTCGGGCCCGATGCTCACGGTGCCGCTGGCCTTGATGTTCAGCCCAAAACGGGCCTGGGGCAGGCGCTCGTAGAGGCCCCCGAAGCCCACTGCGAGACCGGTCACCTCGATGAGAGGGGGCAGGGTCGAGGACCCGAAGGGGGTCCAGTCCTGCCCGAAGAGGGCGAAGAAGGTGGCCTGGTCGCTCAGCTTCCGATCCAGTCGCACCCAGGCCAGGCGGAGGCCGAACTGGCTGGAGCGGACGGAGGAGATGTTGCGGTTGGCGACCCGCGTGAAATCGCCTTCGAAGTCCCCCTCCACGCGTCCGGTGAGGGTCAATGTGTCGGACTTGTCCGGCCACTCGAAGTTGGCTCCAATCCGGAAGTTCCGGGCCTTGACGTGGAACTCGGGAGCGCCGTCCGGCCCCGCGTCACCACCGGCGAGGAAGAAGGGCAAGGGGAAGTCATTCCCATAAGGCGAGGAGGAGTCGTAAATGACGCTGGTCTTGAAATAGCCGTAGAACTTGAGCTTCGCGCCGGAGCCCATCTTGATGTCGGGGATCAGTCCTTCCTGCTTGGCGGGGTCGATGGGGAGAACCCGCACCGGTGCGATGGCGGGGATGACGGCCGGGGGCGGGGGCGGCGACGGCTTGGCGGCCGGCTCGCTCTTTTGGGCGGGAGTGGCCGCCGCAGCCGGCGCGTCGAGGCTCTCAGCCGGGGAGGATGCGGTATCCGCCGCCTGGCTTCGCGACGGCACGCCACCGACAATCAAGGCAAAGGCGGGCAAAAGGCGCAGAAACCGACTCATGGGACAAGCCTCCTTAGGCGAATTTCCTGTGCAAACACGATCGTCGGTCGTGGCCCACTCCGGGGGGCTGGCCATACGCGATAGCTGCGAGCCGGGGGCTGTGCCCTCGAAGAGCCGGCGCAAGCTCCGCATGCGGCAGGGGGTCAGAACACATCGAGGCCCGGCCCCTGGAGGAGGAGCATCGGTGAGACCTCTCTGTTGGATGAGAACAACAACCCGAACGTGACGGAAGCGTGACAGCGGATTTCGCGATTGTCAAGGGCTTTTTGGGGCGCGATCGCCCGTCTTTCCCGTTTTTCTCGTTGACCGGCAGGGCTCTGCCGTTGTACGGTCTCGCACGCTTTGAACGCGGGGCATGGTCCTGCGAACCTTCGCTGGCGGTAGTCGAGAGCGCCGTTAGACTCCATTTTTGCCGGTCTCTGGAGTCGGCCACGAGGTGCGTCGGCCGGCGATAGCAGGCCTCACATCGCGAGGGATAAAGGTCATGAAGAGAAAGCGTGAGCGGGGGATCTCTCGGAGAGAGTTCGTAAAGCTGACGGGCGCGGGGGCCCTGGCCGCCGGCGTGGGGCCGGCTTTCCTTTTCTCCCGGCCGGCGGGGGCCGCTTCCAAGACCCTCAAGATCCTTCAGTGGAGCCACTTCGTGCCCGCCTACGACAAGTGGTTCGACGGGGTATTCACGAAGGAATGGGGGCAGAAGCACGACACCGAGGTGACGGTCGACCACATCACGATTGCCGAGATCAATGCCCGGGCGGCGGCCGAGGTCTCGGCCCAGAAGGGGCACGACCTGTTCATGTTCCTCTCCCCCCCCGCGGCCTACGAGAAGCAGGTCATCGACCACGCCGAGATCTATCAGCAGGTCGAGAAGAAGCACGGAAAGCCCATCCCCCTCGGGCACAAGTCCACCTACAACCCCAAGACCAAGAAGTACTTCGCCTTCTCCGACTCCTACGTCCCGGATCCCGGCAACTACCGCAAGGACCTGTGGTCCCAGGTCGGGTACCCGAGCGGCCCCGACAGCTGGGAGGACCTGCGGGTGGGGGGCAAGAAGATCAAGGAAACCCTGGGCAACCCGGTGGGGATCGGCCTCTCCCAGGAGCTCGACACCAACATGGCGGTGCGGGCCCTGCTCTGGTCCTACGGGGGCGCCGAACAGGACGAGGACGGTCGCGTGATCATCAACTCCAAGGAGACGATCGAGGCCCTGAAGTACATGCGGGCTCTCTACAAGGAGACCATGACCCCCGAGATCTTCACCTGGGACCCCTCCTCCAACAACCGGGGCATCCTGGCCGGCAAGCTCTCCTTCGTCCAGAACGCGATCTCCGTGACGCGGCAGGCGGAGAAGGACAACCCCGAGATGTCGAAGCAGATCCAGCTCACGCCCGCCCTCAAGGGGCCGGTCCGGCGGATCGCGGCCGAGCACGTGATGGACTGCTACGTGATCTGGAACTTCGCGGAGAACAAGGAGGGAGCCAAGCAGTTCTTGGTCGACCTCGTCGACGCGTTCGCTACCGTTTTCAAGGCCAGCGAGTGCTACAACTTCCCCTGCTTCCCCGCCACCGTCCCCGACCTCAGCGCCCAGATCGCGAACGACGCCAAGGCGGTTCCTGCCGACAAGTACAAGGTCCTGGGCAACGTGCTCGAGTGGGCGACCAACGTCGGCTTCCCCGGCTACGCGAGCGCGGCCATCGACGAGGCCTTCAACACCTTCGTCCTGCCCACCATGTTCGCCAAGGTGGCCCGGGAGGAGATGACCCCCGAGGAGGGGGTCAAGGTCGCAGAGGCGGAGCTGAAGCGCATTTTCGCGAAGTGGGCGTGACGGGGGCCCCGGGAGCGCGATGGCGGTCGTCGAAACGCGGGAACTGACCAAGGTCTTCAAGGAAGGCGAGCTCGGGGCCGTCAACAGGGTCAACCTGGAGAGCCGGGAGGGTGAGTTCCTGGTCCTGCTGGGCCCGTCCGGGTCCGGCAAGACCACCCTCCTGCGCATGATCGCGGGGCTGGAGGTGCCCACCTCCGGCGAGGTCTGGATCGGCGGCGTGAACGTCACCCCCTTCGCGCCCCGCGAACGCCGGATCGCCATGGTGTTCCAGAGCTACGCCCTTTACCCCCACCTGTCCGTGTTCGACAACATCGCCTTCCCCTTGCGCGCGCAGGGGGTCAAGAAGGAGCTGCGCCGGCCGAAGGTGGAGTGGGCCTCTTCCCTTCTCGGCATCGGCTCCCTCCTTGCGCGCAAGCCGCGCGAGCTCTCGGGGGGCGAGCGGCAGCGCGTGGCCCTGGCTCGGGCCATCGTCCGCGAGCCCACCCTGTTCCTGCTCGACGAGCCGCTCTCAAACCTGGACGCGAAGCTCAGAGCCTCGGCCCGGGAGGAGCTGCAGCAGTTCCACGGCCGGGTGGGGACGACCACGCTCTACGTGACCCACGATCAGGTCGAGGCCATGGCCATGGGCGACCGGATCGTGGTCATGAACCAGGGCCAGGTCCGTCAGGTTGGCGCGCCCACCGAGGTCTACGACGATCCCGCCGACACCTTCGTGGCCACCTTCCTGGGCTCTCCACCCATGAACCTGCTGGAGAGCCCGGACGTGATCGTGGGCTTCCGGCCCGAACACCTGCACCCCGCGGACCAAAGGGTGGAGGGCCCCCGCGTTCCCGTTCGCTTTCGGATCAAGCACACCGAATACCTGGGAGCGGAGCGCATTCTCTACGGGGTGGTGGAAGGAGGCGGTTTTCAATCGCGGGAGGCCGTGGTCTCGCGGCTGTCCGCGACCGTGCCCGCGCCCTACGCGCCCGGGTCGCTCTACGACTTCTCGGTACGCGAGCGCGATTTGAAGTTCTTCGACCGCGGGACCGGCAAGCGTACCGCGCCGCGCCCATTGGCCGGACTATGAAAGGCCGGCAGGCCTGGCTGGGCCCCGCGATGCTGCTGCCCGCCGTGCTCTACATCGTGGCCCTCGTGGGGGTGCCCTTTATCCTGGCCTTCTTCTATGCGGTCGGCGACGTCAAGGTGGGCAGCGTGGGCTACCACTTCGTGGGGCTTCGGAACTTTCGCAGCATCTTCGCGAACCCCGCCTTTCTGCGCGCCCTCCGCAACTCCTTCCTCTTCACCATCTCCTCCCAGGTGCTGGTGCTCGCGGGCTCCCTGACCTTGGCCCTCGCCCTCAAGGAGAAGTTCCCCGGCCGCGGGATAGTGCGTTTCGTGATCCTCCTCCCCTGGGTCGCTCCCATCTCGATCGGGTCTATCGGCTGGAAATGGATCCTGGACTCGCTCTACAGCGTCATCAACTGGGTGCTGGTGGCCCTCCATCTCGTGAAGCCCTTCGCGGCCCCCATGTGGCTGGGCGAGCCCGGCCTGGCCATGATGTCGGTCATCGCTGTCCACGTCTGGCGCATCCTGCCCTTCTCGACCGTGATCATCCTGGCCGGGCTCACCTCCATCCCCAAGGACATCCCAGAGGCGGCGGCCGTGGATGGGGCGGGCTTCTTCCGTACCCTCTTTCAGATCACCCTGCCCATGCTCCGTCCCATCCTGAACGTGGCCATGCTCTTCGGCGTGATCTTCGCCGTCACCGACATGACCGTCATCTACATCCTGACCCGGGGGGGGCCCTATGACACGACCCAGGTCCTGCCCTCTCTCGCCTTCTTCAGCGGGATCCTGGGCGGCGACCTCGCGGAGGGGGCGGCGATATCGCTGTTTCTCGTGCCCCTCCTGGCCGTGGTGGCCTACCTCATGCTGCGGGTGGCCCGCCGCGCGGAGGTGACGTGAGGGCGGGAGGGCGCCTGGGCGCGGCTCTCCGGCGCGGCGGGCACCTCCTGGTGCTCGCCTTCTTCTTCGTGGTCCTGGGCTTCCCCTTCTATTGGATGACCATCACCACCTTCAAGCAGGGGAGCGACCTCTACAACCTGAAGAACAACCCCTTCATCTTCAATGCCCCGCCCACCCTCGAGCACCTCCGACTGCTCTTTGGCGAGACCCTCTTCCTGAGGTGGCTGGGCAACACCGCCCTGGTGGGCGTGCTCGTGGTGGGGATCACGCTCCTCTTCGCCCTCCCCGCCGCCTACGCCCTGGCCCGCCTCACCGGCCGCTGGGGCGAGCGGCTGGGCATCGCGATCTTCCTGACCTATCTGGTCCCCTCCACCCTCCTCTTCATCCCTCTCTCCCGGGTGGTGGCCAACCTTGGGCTCCAGGACAGCCTGGGGTCGATCATCCTTGTCTACCCCAGCTTCACCATTCCCTTCTCGATCTGGCTCCTCATGGGCTTCTTCAAATCCATCCCCCGCGAGCTGGAGGACGCGGCCATGGTGGACGGCCTGAGTCGGTTCGGGGCCTTCCTCAAGCTCGTCGTCCCCATGTCGACCTCCGGCATCCTCACGGTGGTGATCTTCACCTTCACCCTCGTCACCCAGGAGTTCGTGTACGCGCTCACCTTCATCTCCTCCGCCGCCCACCAGACGGTGGGGGTAGGGGTCCCGATCTTCCTCGTCCGGGGGGACGTCTACTACTGGGGATCGCTGATGGCGGCCTGCCTGATCGCGAGCCTGCCCACCGCCTTCGTCTACAACCTCTTCCTGGACCGTTTCATCGCCGGCTTCACGGTGGGCGCGGTCAAATGACTACGGACCCCGGGCGACGGGGCCACCGCCCCTTCACTCGCTTGCGATCTTTCCCTTAGGCTCCATCGCGTAGCCCAGGGCCTGCAGCGCCTCCTTGATCTCGTCCAGCGTCAGGGGGTCGTCGATGGTGGCGGGGACCTTGAACGGGTCTCCGTTCGCGAGGTCGCGCATGACCCCGCGCAGGATCTTGCCGGAGCGCGTCTTGGGAAGTCGCTTGACGATCGCGGCCTGTTTGAAGTTCGCCACCGGCCCCACCTGCTCTCGGACCAGGGCCACGACCTCAGGCAGGATGTCTCCCGGGGGGCGGGTCACGCCCGCCTTGAGCACGAGCACTCCCACCGGAAGTTGCGTCTTCAGGAGGTCCTTCACCCCGAACACGGCGCACTCCGCCACGTCGGGATGGCTGGCGATGGCCTGCTCCATGCTCCCGGTCGAGAGGTTGTGGCCGGCGACGATGATCACGTCGTCGATCCGGCCCATGATGTAGACGTAGCCGTCCTCGTCGATGTACCCCCCGTCCCCGGTCAGGTAGTAGCCGGGGTATTTGGCGAGGTAGGCCTGTTTGAATTTTTCGTCGTTCTGCCAGAGCGTGGGCAGGGTGCCGGGGGGCAGGGGAAGCCGCAGCGCCACCGCCCCCTCCTTCTCCGGGGGCAAGGGCTGCCCCGCCTCGTTCAGGATCTCCACCCGGTACCCGGGCACGGGTTTGGTGGGCGAGCCCGGCTTTACGGGCAGGGGCTCCAGGCCCATGCAGTTGGCGGCGATGGGCCATCCCGTCTCCGTTTGCCACCAGTGGTCGATCACCGGCCGGTCGAGCAGGCTCCGCGCCCAATGGTAGGTGTCGGGGTCGAGCCGCTCGCCGGCCAGGAAGAGGTACCGGAACGCGGAGAGGTCGTACTTCTGCCGGTACTCTCCACGGGGGTCCTCCTTCTTGATGGCCCGGAAGGCGGTGGGAGCGGTGAAGAGCACGCGCACCCCGTATTCCTCGATCACCCGCCAGAACCCGCCGGGGTCGGGGGTGCCCACCGGCTTCCCCTCGTGAACGACGGTCGTGCATCCGTAGAGAAGGGGTGCGTACACGATGTAGGAGTGGCCGACGACCCAGCCCACGTCGGAGGCGGTCCAGAACACCTCGCCCGGCTCCATCCCGTAGATGAATTTCATGGACCACTTCAATGCCACCGCGTGGCCGCCGTTGTCGCGCACCACGCCCTTGGGCCGGCCGGTGGTGCCCGAGGTGTAGAGGATGTAGAGGGGATCCGTGGCCTTGACCGGCACGCAGTCGACGGGATGGGCGGCGGCCATCAGCTCGTGCCAATCGTGGTCCCGGCCGGGGGTGAGCGGGCACCGCTCTTGCTCGCGTTGGAGGACGATGCTTTGGGCCGGCTTGTGCGCGGACAGCTCGAGCGCCCGGTCCAGGAGGGGCTTGTAGGCCACCACCCGCTTCACCTCGATCCCGCAGGAAGCGGAGACCACCACCTTGGGCGCGGCATCCTCGATCCGGACGGCCAGCTCGGGGGCGGCGAACCCCCCGAACACCACGGAGTGGACGGCCCCGATCCGCGCGCAGCCGTACATGGCGATCAGCGCTTCCAGCGTCATCGGCATGTAGATGACGACGCGGTCGCCCTTGGTCACGCCCAGGGAGGTGAGGACGCCCGCGAAGCGCGCGACCTCCCCGCGAAGCTGGCGGTAGGTCAGCTTGAGCTTGGTCCCCGTGACCGGGCTGTCGTAGATCACGGCCAGCTGATCGGCCCGGCCGTTCTCGACGTGGTAGTCGATCGCGTTGTGGCAGGTATTCAGCTCCCCCCCCACAAACCAGCGATAGAGCGGCGCGTTCGAGGCGTCGAGGACCGTCTCGTAGGGCCGGTACCAGTCAATCTCCTGGGCGGCCTGGCCCCAGAAAGCCTCCGGGTCGTCTAGGCAGGCGCGGTAGGCCCGCCGGTAGGCACCTTCCATGATCGGCTCCAGTCGGGAGAGGCCCGCTCGCGCGCCAATGGAGCCGGGGACACCCTGCCCAAGCGGGCGCGGCCGGGCCGACGAGAGCGACGCTTAGCGTCGCGCCGGCTCGGATACGCGGATTCGCTCGACCCCCGCATAGACGTTGAAGCGCTCCCCGCGCAGGAAGCCAACGAGGGTGATGCCGAAGTCCTTGGCCAGGGCCACGGCCAGCGTGCTGGGTGCCGACACCGCGCAGAGGATGGGCGCGCGCGCCATCAAGCACTTCTGCAGGATCTCGAAGCTGGTCCGGCCGCTCACCATCACGATGTGCTCGTCGAGGGGCAACCGGCCTTCGCGAAGGGCCCAGCCCACGAGCTTGTCCAGCGCGTTGTGGCGGCCCACATCTTCCCGCAGGGCGAGCAGATCCCCCTTGGAATCGAAGAGCCCCGCCGCGTGCAGTCCCCCCGTGGCCGCGAACACCCCCTGGTGCGCGCGCAGCTTCTCGGGCAGGCTCCAGAGTACGGACGGCTCCACCTCCGGCCCCCGGTGGGAAAGGCGATCCGCCTGCAGGTGCAGGGCCTCCAGGCTGGCCTTGCCGCAGACCCCGCAGGCGCTCGTGGTGTAGAAGTGCCGCTCCAGCGCCTTCAGGTCCGGCAGCCGCTCCTTGCTGAGCTCCACGTTCACGATGTTGTGGCGGCGGTCCTCTTCCACCGCGGGGTCGGTGCAATGGGAGATCTCCGCGATGTCCGCGGCACTCTTAACGACGCCTTCCCCGTAGAGGAACCCCGCCGCCAGCTCGAAGTCGTGCCCCGGGGTGCGCATGGTGATGGCCACCGTCTGCCGCAGTTCGCGGGGCGCGCCCAGCTCCGGAGCGAGGAGGAGCCGCGGCCCCCCCCGGGCCAGAAGGCGGATCTCGAGGGGCTCCTCCGCCGCGAGCTGGTCCGATCGCTCTTCCGACAGCCCTCCGTCCACCCTCCAGACCCGGGCCGCGACCTTGCTTTCGGAGCTCATGGTGCGAGTGGCGAAAACCAAGGACGAGACTACGCCCCCGCCCGGGGAGGGGTCAAGGCGGGGTATCCTGCCGTAGCGTGGACCTCCTCCCCCAAGTTCGCTTCAAGGTCGCGGTGGCCTCGGGCAAGGGCGGCGTGGGCAAGTCCACTCTGGCCGCCAACCTGGCCGTGGCCCTGGTCCGCCTCGGCCAGAAGGTGGGGCTCCTGGACGCGGACATCTACGGTCCCTCCCAGCAGGTCATGATGGGGATCGACGAGAAGCCCTTCGTGGACAAGAGCGACAACAAGCTCCTGACCATCGAGCGCCACGGGGTGCGGGTGGCCACGCTGGGCGCGGTGATGAGCGCCGATCAGCCCGCGGCCTGGCGGGGGCCCATGGTCATGAAGGCGGTCGACCAGCTCCTGGGCGGCGTGCGCTGGGGGCGGCTGGACGTGCTCGTCGTCGACCTTCCCCCCGGCACGGGGGATGTCCAGCTCACCCTCACCCAGCGCGTCTCCCTTTCCGGGGCCGTCATCGTGACCACCCCCCAGGAGGTGGCCTTGATCGACGCCCGCAAAGGCCTCAACCTGTTCCGCAAGTCCAGCATTCCCCTCTTGGGCATCGTTGAAAACATGTCTTATTACCTGTGCCCGCAGTGCGGCCGCGAAGAGGCCATCTTCACGCGCGGGGGAGGACGGAGGACGGCGGAGGCCCTCCAGGTTCCCTTCCTGGGCGAGATCCCCCTCGACCCCCGGATCGTGATCGGGGGGGACTCCGGGAGCCCCATCGTGGCCCTCGCCCCCGAATCCCCGGCCGCCCGCGCCTACCTGGGGGTGGCGGAGGCGGTGGCTCGCAGCCTCGCGGGCTGAGCGGAGCGCGCGCCCGACAAACCTCTTGACAACACCGATCCGCGGGTCTCAGACTTAAAGCCCATCCCAGGAGGCCCCATGGAGCGTCGGACTTTCCTCAAAGCCACGACCGTCGGGGGCGCCGTCGCCATAGGCTTCGACGTCTCGACCGCCCGCGCGGAGATGCGCGAGCTCAAGATCTCGCGCACCACCGAGACCCGGAGCACTTGCCCCTACTGCGCGGTCTCGTGCGGCGTGATCATCCACACCCTGGGCGACAAGGCCAAGAACGTCACCCCCGCCGTGGTGCACGTGGAGGGGGACCCCGACCACCCCATCAGCCGCGGGACCCTCTGCCCCAAGGGAGCGACCCTCAAGGACGACATCACCCACAAGAATCGGATCTTGGCGCCCAAGGTGCGGCGCCCGGGCTCGGACCGCTGGGAAGACATATCGTGGGACGAGGCAATCTCCAAGATCGCTCGTCACGTCAAGGACACCCGGGACCGCTGCTTCGTGGCCAAGAACGCCAAAGGACAGGTGGTGAATCGCAACCCCGGGTTGGCCATGATCGGGGGATGCACGGACACCAACGAGTTCAACCTCCTCCAGTGGAAAGCGGTGACGGCTTGGGGAGTCCCCTACCGGGACACCCAGGCCCGTGTTTGACACGGCCCCACGGTGGCCAGTCTGGCCGCCACCTTCGGCCGGGGCGCAATGACCAATGGCTGGGTCGACATCAAGAACGCCGACGTTATCCTGGCCATGGGGGGCAACGCCGCCGAGAACCATCCCGTGGGCTTCAAGTGGTTCATCGAGGCCAAGATCACGCGCGGCGCCAAGCTCGTCGTGGTCGACCCCCGCTTTACGCGGACGGCGGCGGTAGCCGACCTCTATTCCCCCATCCGGGTCGGCACCGACATCGCTTACCTTTACGGGATCATCCGCTACGCCCTCGAGCAGAGGCGCTACCACGAGGACTACGTCAAGCTCCACACCAACGCCTCCCTGCTCATCAACGAGCAGTTCGCGTTCAACGACGGGGTCTTCTCCGGCTTTGACGAGAGCAAAGGGGAGTACGCGAAGGACTCCTGGGCCTACCAGCTCGACGCCAAGGGCTTCGCCAAGTCCGATCCCACCCTAGAGAGCCCGAACTGCGTCTTCCAGCTCCTGAAGAAGCATGTGGACCGCTACACCCCGGAGATGGTGGAGCGGATCTGCGGCGTTCCCAAGGACACCTTCCTGAAAGTCGCGGAGATCGTGACGTCGACCGGTAACGCGGAGCGGGTCGGCACTATCACCTACGCCCTGGGCTGGACCCAGCACTCCACGGCCGTGCAGATGATCCGGGCGGGCGCGATCCTCCAGTTGCTCCTCGGCAACATCGGCCGCCCCGGGGGCGGCATGAACGCCTTCCGCGGCCACTCCAACATTCAGGGCGCCACCGACACCGCGGGCACGTTCGAGATCCTGCCCGGCTACCTGAAGACGCCCACCGGGGCCTGGCAGACGTTGAAGGAGTACCTCGACGTCAACACCCCCAAGCCGCTCGAGTCGGCCTCCATGAACTACTGGCAGAACTACCCCAAGTTCATGGTGTCGCTACTAAAAGCGGCCTACGGCAAGGCCGCGACCAAGGAGAACGACTTCGGGTACGCATGGCTCCCCAAGGTCGACGGGAACTACTCCTGGATGTACATCTTCGACGACATGTATCGCGGGCACTCGGTGCGCGCCGGGGGTCAGGAGCCGGGGCCCGAAGGACTCATCACGTTCGGCATGAATCCCGTCGGCATCGGTCCGAACACGCCGAAGATGATCGCGGCCCATTCGAAGCTAAA
>DATMQU010000080.1:0-2540 GCA_035566715.1 Vicinamibacteria bacterium | reverse complement strand
GCTCATCGGCTGGGCCTACTACGGCGAGCAGTTCCTGGAATACGCCTTCGGCCCGTTCCTGACCGTGCCCTACCGATGGCTCTATTGCGGCCTGATCGTGCTCGGGGCCACCATCAAAGTGGAGACGGTCTGGGCCTGGGGCGACCTCATGAACGGCCTGCAGATCTTTCCCAACCTGGTGGGCGTCCTGGGCCTCTCGGGGATCGCGGCCGCCACCCTGCGCGGGGACGGGAAGGCCTGATGTCCGGCTTCGAGCGAACTCCTTCCGCGCTCCTCTGCGACGGGGTCTCCCTTCAGGACGCGGCCGCGCGCTTCGGGACGCCCCTTTACGTCTACAGCCAGGCCGCCATCGTCGATGCCTACCGGGAATACGACCGCGCCTTTACATCGGTCCCCCATCGCATCCACTACGCGCTCAAAGCCAACAGCAACCTGGCCCTGCTCCGCATCCTGGCCGCGCTGGGCGCGGGGGCGGACATCGTCTCCGGCCTGGAGATGGAGGCGGCTCTTAAGGCCGGCTTCCCTCCCGAGAGCATCGTTTTCGCGGGGGTGGGGAAGACGGAGGCCGAGCTCGTCCTGGGAGTCGAGCGCGGCATTCGGGTTTTCAACGTGGAGAGCGAGGAGGAGATCTCGCGCCTTTCGGAGGTGGCGAGGAGCCGGCAGCGCACGGCCCGCGTCTCCCTGCGCGTGAACCCCGACATCGACCCCCGCTCGCACCCCTACATCTCCACCGGGCTGCGCGAGAACAAGTTCGGGGTCGACATCGCCAAGGCCCCCGCCATCCTGCGGCGGGCCCGGGACCGGCCGGGGATCGCCGTGGTGGGCCTCCAGTGCCACATCGGCTCCCAGATCACGGACCTGGACCCGCTGGCGGAGGCGGCGCGCGAGGTGGCCGCCCTATCCCGGGAGCTCCTGGGGAAGGGATTCCCGCTGGAGACGGTGGACATGGGCGGCGGGCTGGGCGTGGACTACGAGGGGGGCGGCGGGCCCGGGGCCGCGGCCCTGGCCGCGCGGGTGCTGCCCGAGCTAGCCGGCCTGCCCCTGACCCTGCTCCTCGAGCCCGGGCGGTCGCTGGTGGCGGGCGCGGGGGCTCTCCTCACCCGCGTGCTCTACCTCAAGGAGAACCGCGGGAAGCGGTTCGTGATCGTGGACGCGGCGATGAACGACCTCCTGCGGCCGGCCCTCTACGGGGCCCACCACCGCATCGAGCCGGTGGTCTCCGGGGGGGGAGCCCCGCAGACGGTGGACGTGGTGGGGCCCGTCTGCGAGACGGGCGACTTCCTGGCCCGAGACCGGGAGCTCCCGCCGCTGGCGGTGGGGGACCTTCTGGCCGTGCGCGACGCGGGGGCCTACGGGTTCTGCATGTCCTCGAACTACAACCTGCGGCCCCGCGCCGCCGAGGTCTTGGTCGCGGACGGAGGCCTCCGCCTCATCCGCCGCCGGGAGACGTTCGAGGACCTGATCCGGACCGAGACCTGACCGTCATTTCTCGCTGATAATCCGCCCGTACTCGCTGGCCCGGGCCAGCCGGGAGAAGGTCTCGTAGAGGGCGGCGGAGACCTCCCGGATCGCCCCCTCCCCGTCCTTGTCCCGCCGCAGGTAGGTGGTCATGACCGCCGCCGAGTAGGGCCGCCCGGGCAGATCCACCACCGCCGTCACGCAGCGGACCCCTTCGAGCTCCCCCGGCTTGTCCGCGATCACGAGGTCCTCCGGCAGGGGAGACCGGAACTCCGACGCCTTGGGGATGGCCGCCACCTTGAGCGCGTCCTTCGCGCGCCCGGGGGCGAGGCCGACCCCCTTGTAGAGCGTCTCCATCAGGACCCGGAGCTCGCCGGGCGTGGAGACGTTCTCGTCGCCGCGGCGCGCGGCGGGGAGGTCCATCATCCGCCGGCGCAGCCGGGTGACGGGGAGGCCGAGCCCGTCCAGGCGGCGGTTGACGGCGTCCATCCCCAGCCGCGCGATCAGCAGGTTGGTGGCCTCGTTGTCCGACCAGCCCATCATCAGCACGGCCAGGTCCCGCCAGGTGAGGCTGACGCGGTCCCCCAGCTCCATGAGCACGCCCCCGCCGCGAACGCGGGGGAGGGGGGGGCGGGTCACCTCCGCGAGATCGATCTTCCCCTCCTCGGCCTCCAGGAAGAGCTCGTAGAGGACCGCCACCTTGATCGAGGAGGCGGTGGGGAAGACCTCGTGCCCCCTGATCTCGAACGTGGCCCCCGTCTTCAAGTCCCGCACGGAGACTCCGAGCACGCCGTCGAGGCCCCGCTCCACGGCCTCGATGCGGGCCTTGAGCCTCTCCCAGAGCACGGCTTCCTTGGGGGAGAGGTCGGCGGCGGCGGCGGGAGCGGACAGGAGGAGGGCCAGGGCCAGAGCGCGCGTCAATCCCTTTTCCATGTTCTCTCGTACCTCAATATTCCGGTGGGCCCCACCGTGAGCCCCCGCACCACCCGGCGATACGCGGTGAAGACGGAGACGTGGTAGAGCGGGACCCAGGGCATGTCGCGCTGAAACAGCTCCTGGGCCTCGTGGTAGGCGGAGAGGCG
>DATMQU010000079.1:0-13615 GCA_035566715.1 Vicinamibacteria bacterium | reverse complement strand
GACATCACCGAGCAGAAGCGTTTGGAACAGCAGATCCAGCGGAAGAACGAGGAGCTGCAGGAGCAGTCTCGCCGCGTCCAGGAGGCCAACCGGCTCAAGAGCGAGTTCCTCGCCAACATGTCCCACGAGCTCAGGACGCCGCTCAACGCCATCATCGGTTTTGCCGAGCTGATGTACGACGGCAAGGTGGGTCCCGTCCTGGCTGAGCAGAAAGAGTTCCTCGGCGACATCCTGACCAGCTCGCGCCACCTGTTACAGCTCATCAACGACGTGCTGGACCTCTCCAAGGTCGAGGCCGGCAAGATGGAGCTTCGCCCGGAGCCAGTCGACCTCGAAAAGATCGTTACCGAGATCCGGGACATCCTCCGGAGCCTCGCGGCGTCCAAGGGCATCAAAGTCGCCGTAGAAGTCGCCAGCGGACTCGGCGAGGTCGTCGTAGACCCCGCCAAGCTCAAGCAGGTCCTCTACAACTACCTCTCGAACGCGCTGAAGTTCACGCCGGAAGGCGGGAGCGTGACGATTCGGGCGATCCCCAACGATGCCAACGCCTTCCGCTTGGAAGTGGAGGACACAGGGATTGGGATCCGACCCGAGGACACCGGACGCCTCTTCGTCGAATTCCAGCAACTCGATGCGAGCACGGCCAAGAAGTACCCGGGGACAGGACTGGGGCTCGCGTTGACCAAGCGAATCGTCGAAGCTCAGGGGGGGCGTGTCGGCGTGCGGCCCCGCCCCGATGGAGGAAGCGTGTTCTTCGCCGTCCTGCCCCGCTTGAGCAGGGACACGACCGAGGCGGAACCGACGGCCGCCGCCGTCTCGACGAGCGCCCTGCCGAGGATCCTTGTCATCGAGGACGATCCGCGTGATCAGCAGTGGCTAGTGCAGACCCTCTCGCGGGCCGGCTACGCCGTCGAGTGCGCCTCGACGGGGGCGGCGGCCATTGCCCGCTCCCGCGAGCAAGCCTTCGACGCGATCACGCTCGACCTGTTGTTGCCCGACATTGGTGGCCAGGATGTCCTCCGAGCGATCCGCGCTGAGGGGCCGAACCGTCGGACACCGGTGATCGTTGCAACCGTGGTGGCGACCAAAGAGCTCTCGGCGGGCTATCACGTCGCCGACTTCCTAATCAAGCCGGTCTCCGCTCAGGAACTCCTTGGCGGGCTCGCGCGAGCCTCAGTGGCGACGGGTGGTAGCCGCCCGGTCCTGGTCGTGGACGATGATCCACAGGCACTGAAGTTGGCGGAGCGCAGTCTACGCGAGGGTGGCTACCGCCCCGTGTGTCGGAGCGACGGTGAAACCGGGCTCGTGGCGGTGGATGAGGAAGCGCCCGCGGCCATCATCGTCGATCTTGTCATGCCCGGGATGAGCGGCTTCGATTTCCTCGACCTTCTGAGGCGTAAACCAGGCGGCGGAAGCATTCCCGTGATCGTGTGGACGGAGAAGGACATCAGCGATGTGGAGCGGCGACGGCTCGCGGCTACGGCGGAGAGCGTCGTCTTGAAAGGTGAGGGGACGGGATCGCTGGTCGAAGTGCTGCGGCGATACGTGCCGCCGTCCCACCATCCGCGCACTGGGTAGGAGGCCTCCGTGGCCGGTGAGCCGATTTTGATCGTGGACGACAACCCAGCCAACCTGAAGCTGGCGCGGGTGGTGCTGAGCCGCGAGGGCTATGAAGTTCGGACGGCGGCGGACGCCGAGGAGGCATTGGTGGCCCTTCGGACCTTCCGTCCCCGCCTCATCCTGATGGACCTTCAACTACCAGGTATGGACGGTTTCGAGCTGACGCGGCGACTCAAGGCCGATCCCGCAGCGAGCGGCACCGTCATCCTTGCCCTCACCGCCTACGCCATGAAGGGCGACGAGGAGAGAGCCCGCGCCGCGGGCTGTGACGGCTACATCGCCAAGCCCATCGACACCCGGGCGCTGCCCAGGCTAGTCGCGGGTTACCTCGCAGACGAGGGGGGCGCCCCTACAGCATGACCTCCCCCACCATCCTCGTCGTGGAAGACAACCCGATCACCCGGAAGATGATGCGGTTCGCCCTGGAAATCGAGGGCTACCACGTCATCGACGTGGCGGATGGCCGCGCCGCCCTAGAAGCGTCCGTCGTTCGCCGGCCAGACCTGCTCATCCTTGACTATATGCTGCCCGATACCGACGGTCTCCGGCTCCTGGCCGATGTCCGGCTGCGCACGAACACCCCAGAGCTTCCGGCCATTGTCGTCACCGGAATGGTGTCCCGCCTTGAGGAGATGCGTGCGAGGAGCGCGGCGTTCATCCAGTTCCTGGCCAAGCCGGTGGAGCCGTCGCAGCTGGTCGAAGTCGTTCGCTCGCAGCTATCTGAGCCCGGAGGCCGGGCTACGGGAGCGCGTATTCTGGTCGTCGACGACGAGCTCTTGAACCGCAAACTCGCCGCTTTCCGCCTGAGGCAAGCGGGCTACGAGGTGGAGACGGTGGCGGGGGGCGCGGAAGCCCTCGAGCTCGCGCACCGGCGGCCTCCCGACGCCATCCTGGCCGATGTGTTGATGCCCTCGATGGATGGCTTTGCATTCAGCCGCGAGGCCCGCCGTGATCCCACTCTGGCCGCCGTCCCGATCGTGCTCGTCTCCTCGGCATATATCGACGAGGCCGACCGAGACCTGGCCCATAAGATGGGGGCCAACGCCCTCGTCCTGCGGACCCCGGACCTTCGGGATGCCACGACCGCGCTAGAGGAGATTCTCCGCAGCGCCCGCCCCCCCCCGATGCCTGTGAGCGACGACCGGGTGACCGCCCTTCACCGAGAGCGGCTGCAAGTTCAGGTCGAGCGACAAGCGGTGCGTACGGAGGCTCTGCTGCGGCAGGCCGCCATTCAGGCTACGGCACTCTCGATCATCCGGGGCCTCTCCGAGGTGCTCGCCCAGCCGAAAGACATGGCGCAGATCCTCGGGGACGTGCTGGTCCACTGCCTCGACGCGTCCGGCCTCTCGACCGGCGTCCTTTACGTCGTTGAGGCCAGCGGTGAGCATCGGCTGCAGGCTCAGTTCGGGCTGCCGAGTGCATCGAAGTCGGATGCCGAAGGAGGGTTCGGTCATCCCGAGTTCCTCCGTCGCATCGTGGAAGCTCGGGAGCCGGTCGCCGTTTCTACAAAAGGGGAGGCGAGCGCCGAGGAGCGCGATTTCCTCGCGCGTCTCGGCCACTCTTCTGCCCTCGTCCTCCCGTTCGTCGTCCTCGGCGAGACGTTCGGGGAGCTGGTTTTGGCGTCGGACAGCCACGACCTCTCGGATAACGCCTGGATCGCCTTCGCCCGCAGCCTCGCACCCCAGTTCGGTCAGACTATCGCCCTCGGCCAATCGCTCAGGCGAGCGGCAGCTTCGGAAGGCCGGTATCGCGCCCTCATGGAGCAAGCCAACGACGCCATCCTGATCCTCGAACCCGGCCACCGAGTGCTGGAAGCCAACCTCCGGGCCGAGCAACTATTGGGCCGGCCTCGCTCGGACATCGTGGGCCGGTACTACGCTGAGTTCGTGATGCCCGCTGAGCAAGCGGACTCCGCGCGGCTCCAAGAGCAGCTCCTCACTGACGGAACACTCCGCGTCGAGCAACGTCAGATGATGCGGGCGGATGGAACTAGAGTATCGGTCGAGGTGTCGGCCTCAGTCGTGCGGCTTGGCGAGGAGTCCGCGGTCTTCGTGATCCTCCGCGATATCACGGAACGGGAGCGCGCAGAGTCAGCCCTGTTGGCAGCCCAACAGCGCCTCCAGCACGTCGTTTCCTCGAGCCCAGCCGTGCTCTACTCACTGCGGGTTGATGGCGAAAGCTTGATCCCCACCTGGGTGAGCCAGAATATCATTCGCCTCAGCGGATACACGCCCGAGGAAAACCGCGGGGCAGAATGGTGGGCCGAACGCCTTCATCCGGAAGATCGGGAGAGGGTTCTCGCTCAGATTCCAACGCTTCTGTCCGAAGGCTACGTCGCCCGCGAGTATCGCTTCCGCCACAAAGACGGTACCTACCGTTGGATCAGCGACGAGCAGAGACTGCTGCTCGGCCCGGCGGGGAAGCCCGTCGAAGTGGTGGGAACATGGTCGGACGTTACCCCCCGGAAGGAAGCGGAGCTTAGACTGTCTGAGAGCGAGGAGCAATACCGTTTGCTCTTCGACAGCAACCCGCATCCAATGGCGGTCTTCGACCGCGACACCTTTGCCTTCCTCGCCGTCAACGACGCCTCGCTGCGTCACTACGGTTACTCACGGGAAGAATACCTTGCCATGACGGTCGAGGACATTCGGGCACCCGGCGAGGGTCCGGCCCTGGCGGTTCAGTTCGACCCCGGCCGCCCCCAGGAGCCGACGAGCAGCTCCGTCTTTTACCACAGCACGAAGCACCGCAAGAGGGACGGATCGGTGATCGAGGTGGAGGTCGCCGCGAGCCCGCTCACCTTCCGAGGAAGGCCGGCGTGGCTCGCGCTCGTGTCCGACGTCACCGAGAGGCACAGCCTAGAGGCCCAGCTCCTCCAGTCGCAGAAGATGGAGTCGATGGGCCGGCTCGCGGGCGGCATCGCCCACGACTTCAACAACCTCCTCGGGATCATTACTGGCTACGGCGGTCTCCTACGAAAGCGTGTTTCCGCCGATCCGCACCTCGTCAGGTATGTCGAGGACATCGTGAAAGCGGCGGAAAGAGCGGCGGGCCTGACCCGGCAGCTCCTGGCCTTCAGCCGCAAGCAGGTGCTGCAGCCGCAGATCCTCGACTTGAACGTGGTGGTAGCGGAGACGGAAAAGATGCTGCGGCGGCTGATTGGAGAGGACATCCAGCTCGTGACGGTTTACGACGACCACCTGGGCGCGGTGAAAGCGGATCCAGGGCAGATGGATCAGGTGCTGATGAATTTGGCCGTCAACGCGCGCGACGCGATGCCGCAGGGGGGACGCCTTACGATCGAGACGGGCAATGTGACCCTGGACCGAGCCTACGCGGGACAGCACGCGGGGGTCGAACCGGGGCAGTATGTGATGCTGGCCGTCAGTGACACCGGCCACGGCATGGCGCCGGAAGTTCAAGCCCGGGTCTTTGAGCCGTTCTTCACGACCAAGGAGCCGGGCAAAGGTACGGGGCTGGGGCTCGCCACCGTGCACGGCATAGTCAAGCAGAGCGGAGGCCACATCTGGGTCTACAGCGAACCGGACCAGGGCACGTCCTTCAAGATCTACCTGCCCCGCGTGGACGCATCCGCGGCGGGGGCGGAGCCATCCGCACCTAGCGAGCCCCTTCCCCACGGCTCGGAGACGATCTTACTCGTCGAGGACGAGGCCAGCCTCCGAGATCTCATCCGCGAAACCCTCGAAAGCGCCGGCTACACCGTGCTCCAGGCCCGTCACGGGGTGGAGGCCCTCCAGGTCTGCGAACGCCACCCGTCAGCCGTCCACCTTCTGTTGACGGACGTTGTCATGCCGCTGATGAGCGGACGCAAGCTGGCGGAGGAGGTGCGGACGTCGCGGCCGGACATCCGGGTCCTCTACATGTCGGGCTATACCGACGACGCTGTGGTTCTTCATGGAGTGCTGGCCGCCGACATTGCGTTTCTCCAGAAGCCGTTCACGGCCGAAAGGCTCGCCCGGCTCGTTCGCGAAGTGTTGGACGCGCCGAAGGGCAGGGTCGGATAGACCGGACGCGCCGGGGCCTGCTCAGCGCAGGTAAATCGTAAACGGCGGTTCTTGGTTCCCGTTCCAAAGGCTCCGTTCACGAAGACCTTGCGTCGAGCACAGGAGCCAAGGGCTCGCGGGCCGGAGCCATGCGGCTCCCCCATTTCTTAGCAACACCCGCCGCGGCGGAGAAGAAGATGGGCGGCTGTTCCTGGACAGGAGCAACCGCCCTAATGCATTGATGTGAAGCTAGTTGTGGTCGAATTTCAGGCCGGGTAGAACGGGGGTGTGCTCAACGCGGACCGACTCCAAGGCCTCAGGATCCAATCCCAGAGCCTTGAGGATCGTGGGCGCGACCTGCGAGGTGGCGATCGGGGTCTTCACAACCCGGGCCTCCAGATCCGGATGGGAGACGATCAGTCCGACGTTGGTGTCCCCGAAGCTGAAGCCGCCGTGCTCGGCGTTCTTCTTTGTCGAGGGGGTGTACACCGTGCCATACACGGGTTGGACGATGATGTCGGGCGTGCGGCTATCCGTCGCCGGGTCGTTGAACTTCAGCTTCAGCTCACGCCCCGCCATCACCTCGTCGATGAATAGCGCCTTGGCATTCGCATTCAGGTAGTCGGCCACCGCCTTCGTATCGCTCTGGTGCTCGAGCCAGATCAGGGCGATGTCATCATCCTGAACGAAACCGCACGAGTTAATGCTGCAGTTGTTCGCATTGGCGATGGCGATCCCTCCCGGGTCGGTGGCGGCATCGGGCAGGCTGGCCACGAGATCCGCGAAGTGACCGGGCTTGTTGACCTTTGCAGGGTTGATCGGTGACTGCCCGTGCTTGGCGGTGACAACGAACAGGGTGGATTCGTAGATGCCCTGGTCCTTCAGGGCCTGAATCATGCGGCCGAGGGCTTCGTCGGTCTTCCGCAGGCCGTAGGCGAGAACCTCGGTGGGAGTCCCCGCACCATCCACATAACCCCCAGGCTTTCCATTCAACGCCTTGCCATCGGCTGGATTACAAAGGAGTGGATCGGCGGTGTCGTGGGAGACCTTCTGTCCCACGCTCACCGCCTGAAAGTTCATGCCAAAGACGGTCGGGACTCCCGGCGCCGGCGATCCGTCGTGCCTCCGACCGTGGATCTGGTTGATGATACCCCCGACTTTCTTCTCGTCGTTGTCGACCGTACAGACCACGCTCACGGTGGCATCGAACCCGCCGGCGTTTGTGATTTCTGGCGTGTAGAGGTCGTCCACGCCCGTTCCCGAAGGGCCGTTCACCAGATCGTAAGCGGGGTGTTTGTCCGCCCAAGCAGTCAGCCCGCCTTCTGCCTTGACCACCTCGAAGATCGTGTTCGTCCTCAATGCCTGGTGGGGAAACAGGGGAACACAATTGCCATGCGCGTCCAAGTGACGCGGCAATCGGGTGGGATTGATCACGTCTTGGGAGACGTTGGCCGCATTGTACACGTCGATGCTCTCATCAAGGACCATCGTGTTTCCGGGGGCACCGGCGCAACTCGTGTTCGTGGGGTCGAAGATGCTGCGGTCGTAGCTCACGTCGTAGAAGAGCCCATGGGTGACGGGCGACCCGCCGGTGACGAGCGCCAAGAGCCCCGGGAACGAATCGGAGTTCGCGGGAGTGCGTGCGTTCGAGTACGTGATCCCGTGCCGGGAGAGCTCGGCCAGAGCCGAGTGCGGATGGGCATCGACAAAACGCGCGACATCCAGCGCGTGCAGACCGTCAACGCTTATGAGAAGCGCGTGGCGGACTTCATGGTGACGGTCCTCTGCCTGAACGAGGGCGACCGACGCCGCCCCCATCAGCAGCATGAGAGAGATAGTCCTGACCATTTCTTTCAAGGAAACCTCCTTATTGGCAGTTCACGCGACTCTAGGTGCCAGGCGTGACGGGGAAATGAAGAAGGGTCGACTTTTTGGCTGAACTACGGGCGCGAGGACTGGGGGTTCACCGCCCGAGCTTTTGCCTCGTAAAGATCATCGGCGAGGCGAGGGCACCTGTTTAGAATGGACCCGTCATCGCCTGTCCAGGCCGACCTCGTCGACGGGATTCGATGACCCTCCGCGCCTACTTCGTCACCAGGTTGCCTGGGCAAGAGCGGCGGGTGGCCAACGAGAGGAGTGGTATATACTCGGCCGTCGCCACCGGGTAACGATAGGTCGGCCATGGTCTGAGAGCCGGTCCGGTACCTCTCCCGAATGAGCCCCATGGTGTTTGTGGCCGACAACGCTGGCTCGTGAGGTGAGCCATCACTCTCCACCGCCTGCCCCCATTCGCATCCGTTCTTGTGTCCGCCAGCCTCTTGGGGGCCGCTTCTTTTCTCACCCTCGAGGCGGATGGGTACATCCGAGCGACCGTCGACGTGGAGCTCCGCTCTCCGAATGCGACGCCCGCGACTCTGCAGCTGCATTGGGCGAAGACGGTCAAGGCCCTCGATGAGCGACGAGCCTGGAAGACGATCGTCCCGCCCGGCCGTTCCCGCCACAGCGTCTACGTTCCCGCAGACCTGAACGCGCTGCGCATCGAGCTCGGGGAGCGGCCCCTCAACATTCTGGTGCACGAGGTCACCCTCCGCAGTCGCTTCGGCGTCGTCTTGGCCCAGTGGAACGCACGGGCCAGTTTTCGCGGCTGGAAGCCGAGCCCCGAAGTCTCTCGTTTCGCCCTCACTCCCGACGGCCTGGAGCTAGAGACCACGGGGGGCGAGCCCCGCATCAGCATCGAAGGCCTGACCGAGGTCCAGCCCCGGCGCCTCAAGAGCAACATCGGCCTGGCGGCCGTGATCGGCTTGCTTTTGGGCTTTGCCCACGCCTGGTTGACGGCATCTCTGGTCAGCCCAGAGGCTGGTCTCCCAGCCGGGGTCGCGCCGCCGACGCCGCTTGCCACTCTCGGAAGTGTCATTCTATTCGTCGCGTCCACGGCCCTGAGTGCCACCGCGGGGTACCTCGTTTACGAGCGGCTTCTGCGACCTCCCCGAATCGGCCCCGACACGGGCGTTGGGCAGCACGATCTCTTTCTCGTGGACTCTAGGGGAAGGCGGCTCTCGGAGGTGCCCGGAGACGTGGCGATCGTGCTCGATCCCTTCACCGGCTACCGCAATGCTCCGCGTCAGGCGACGAGCCGGGTCACGACCGACGAGAACGGATTCCGGGGGGGTATCCCCGCCGGGGACCGACCCCTGGCCATGGTTGTGGGTGGGTCGGCCGCGTTCGGATTCGGGCTCGAATCCGACAAAGACACTTTCGCTAGCGTTCTCAACCGGCTCCAGTCTGGCTACCGAGTGGTCAATACAGCAGTCACGGCTTTCCTCTCTGGCCAGGAACTCGGCCTCATGGTCCACAAGCTGGACGATTTCCATCCGAAGGTCTACATCGTCTTCGACGGCTGGAACGATCTCTTTTTCACGCAATCGTTTCCGAATTTGCACCTGCACGACTTTGGATTCAACTGGCCAATCTGGGGAGACATCGAGAACCGGCTCCACGCCCAATACCTGGCCCAGGCTCCCGTGGCCCAGGCACCCACGATCCCTCTCCTGGCGTCACCGCCCCGCGGGGAGGCCGAGAACCTGGAGGGGGCGATTGCCGCCTACATCGACAATCTGGGCCGCATGAAGGCCTTCGCCGACGCGCGGGGGGCGAGGCTGGTCGTGATCTTCCAGCCCGAATTGCTGAGCAAACGCACTCCCACAGATGGGGAGGTGTCGTTGCGGAAGGAGTTCCTGGACTGGGCCGCTCGCCCGCGCGTCAACTTCGACGCCCACCGCTTCTCCGCCGACTACCGCATGATGATCGTTGCCGCGGCCCGCGCCTGTGATGCTCTCGGGGTCCCCCACCTCGACCTCAATAGCGACGCCCGCTTCCAACAGAACCCCGAAGAGCTGTTCATCGACCACGTCCACTTCAACGCCCGCGCCCACCGGCAGGTGGCCGAGATCCTTCGCGAGCAACTGGAGCGAGGCGCCCCCTCACCTTAGCCTCGCCCGTTCGGACCAACGCGCGCCCGCAAAGCCGCAGGCCTGGCCGCCCGAGCCGAGTTCTCGCGTATAGTCTTCCGGCCCATGACCCAGTTCTTCTTTGTCCGACCCTTCTCGGCCATCCTGCGCTCCCAAGCCTGGGCCACCCTCCGCGAGGCCATCCGGGGTTCACACCAGGACTACACCGAGGGACCCATCGGCCGCGCCGTCGTATTGCTCGCCATCCCGATGGTGCTCGAGATGGTCCTGGAGTCGGTATTTGCGGTCGTGGATGTGTTCTGGGTCTCCAAGCTGGGCGCGGACGCGGTCGCCACGGTGGGGATGACGGAGTCGATCCTGGCCCTGATCTATGCGGTGGCGATCGGGCTCTCCATGGGCGCAGCCGCGACGGTGGCGCGCCGGATCGGCGAGAAGGACCCAGAGCGGGCGGCTGCCGCCGCCGTGCAGTCGATCGCGCTTGGAATCGCCGTGGCCGTCCCAATCGGGATCTTGGGTGCCTTGTCGGCCAGGCGATTGCTCGCTCTTCTCGGGGCGCCCGCATCCGTCGTGGCGACAGGCGTCCATTTCACCCAGATCATGCTTGGCGCGAACGTCGTCATCCTGCTCCTGTTCCTGATCAACGCCATTTTCCGGGGCGCGGGGGACGCGACCATGGCCATGCGCTCCCTCTGGCTGGCCAACATCCTCACCCTGGTCCTGGATCCTTGCTTGATCTTCGGCCTCGGCCCATTTCCCCGCCTGGGCGTGACAGGCGCGGCCGTGGCCACGACCTGCGGACGCGGCCTGGGGGTTCTCTTCCAGGTCTGGACGCTCAGGCGCGGCCGCGGGCGGGTCGTTATCAGCCGGCGGCATCTCCATCTCGAGCCCCGCGTCATGTTGCGCCTCCTTCGTGTCTCTGCGAACGGGATCGTTCAGGTCATGATTGGCACCGCGAGCTGGATCGGCCTCGTGCGGATCCTTGCCATGTTCGGCAGCGCCGCTCTGGCCGGGTACACGATCGGCATTCGCATCATCGTCTTCGCCATCTTGCCTTCCTGGGGGCTGTCCAACGCGGCCGCCACCATGGTGGGACAAAGCCTCGGCGCCAAGAACCCCGACCGCGCGGAGCGTTCGGTCTGGATCGCCGCCCTCTACGACATGTTCTTCCTCGGCGGCGTGGGCATTCTGTTTCTGGTCTTTGCCGGGCCGCTGGTGCGGTGTTTCACGAATGATCCCAGCATAGTCGCCTACGGCACGGGCTGCCTCCGCATCGTCAGCTATGGCTTCCCCTTCTATGCTTACGGCATGGTGACAACCCAGGCCTTCAACGGCGCGGGCGACACCTGGACGCCGACCTGGATCAATCTTTTCTGTTTCTGGATTTGGGAGATTCCGCTCGCCTATTTCCTGGCCCAGAAACTGGGTCTCGGCCCTCCGGGCGTCTTCTCTGCGATCGCGATCGCTTTTTCCACCCTCGCCGTCGTGAGCTCCTTGATCTTTCGGCAGGGCAAGTGGAAGCAGAAGCGCGTCTAGCTTCGCCGTACAAGGGGCCAACGGTTGCGGTTGGCAACCCCCGCCCCGCACCGGGCCGGCTCTAACGGCCGCCGTCACGCGGGCGGATGGCCCAGAGCGCGCTCTCCCGCAGATCCCCGAAGCGGCGGATCCTCTGGGGCGCGTGCGACCCGAGCGTGGCCGTTCTTGGGGGTTCCTTCGAGGCCGGGGCGGTAGACCATCCGCCAAGGGCTCATCGGCGGTCGGCCACGTCCGCCGGATCTTGTCCGGCCCTCAACCCAGGAGCCTCCCGAGCGTCTGCTAGCGCTGGAAGGCATAGGACACCTTCAGGAAGTAGCGGCGGGCCGCCGGCTCCAGGACTCCCGCATCCGAGATCTCCCGGTCGTCCCCGTAGCCCGCGAAGAGCAGGGTCTGCCAGTTGAGCTTGTACGCAAAGAGGGCGGAGGTGGTGAAGGATCCGCTCTTGGGGACTACCGCGTCCGTGAAGAGCCTCGGGTCGTTGCGGGTCTCGATGTACTGTCCGATCAGGCGCAGGAAGGAGTGCGCGGAAAACGTGTAGGTGGTCCATACCCGATCCACGCGGGCATTGAAGAGGCGCGCCGGACCCTGCGTGGTGTCGACGTTGAGCCAGCGTCTCGCATCGCTCACCCGCACCTCGAGATGATCGGTGGGGCGGATCGTGACCTTGAAGTTCAAGGTCGGTCCGTTGCCCGCGCGATGGTTAGCGAAATCGATCTCCTGGCCAACGGAACCACTGAGCACGATCCCGGTGATGGTCCGCGAGGGGCTGGCCTCGAGGTCGAAGAGAAGCTGTCGGCGAGGAAGGACCAGATCCCCGCTTCGCACACGATCGAAGTTATAGCGGACGCTTATGAACGAGTTCCAGCGACCGTTCATCCCCGCCCCGAACGAAACTTCACGGAAGAGCAGAGCCCCGGCCCGGTCGCGGGAGCGCTCCCCGGTGGCAAAGGGGCGGAGCCGGCGCAAAAAGCCCTCGGGGTGGAACGTGTAGCCGACTTCCCCATAGGACCGCCGATATCCCACCTGGGGCACGAAGCCGTCGTCCGCACGAAAGCCGTCGCTGAAGTCCTTCTGGTCGCCGAGCCAGTCGACGGTCGAGGTTGAGTGGGACCAGGTAAACTCCGCGCCGTGACCGGAAAGCATTCGCCCATCCCACTGGGGCGTGAGCTCCGGTCGCACCGGGGTTTGCGATACCGTGTAGAGCCACTGCCCCGTCACGGTGTCGCGGTTGTTCGGGCGCCACTGGAAATCGGGTCCGAAGACGCGGTTGTAGCCGCCGCCCTTCACCTCGCGGCCCGTGAAGAGTAGGCTCAGGAACGATCGGGCGATGTCGCGCCGAAGGCGTCCAATAGCGACCAAGGAGCCGAAGTCCTGGTTCGCGAGGCTGGAGGCATTGGGTCCGGGCAGGACAACGCTCCCCCCTCCCCGATCCTCCGCGAACAGGCCGGTGAAGGCGGTTCTCCCGAACTTCCCCGTCGTCCGCAGGCCCCAGCGGGGAGATGTGATCGTGCGCGTATAGACCGCCTGAATGGGCGTGCTGAGGAGCTCGGTTCCCTCCAGAAAGAAGGGGCGTTTTTCAGGGTACAGGAGGGCGAACCGTTCATTGGCGGCGATCTGGGCCACGTCCGACTCTACCTGGGAAAAGTCGGGATTCACGGCGGCGTCGATGGCGGTGCTGGGGCTCGGGGTCCACTTTGCGTCGAAGCCGACTTCTCCATCGACGGGGCTGCTCTGAAGGGCGGACCCCGGCACCCCACCCTGCGGTCTGTAGGTCTCGCTCGCGCTCGCATACGGGGCGAGAACGACATGGCCACCCCCCGGCAGGCTGGTCAGGCCGGTGAGCTGGCTCTCGTTGCAGATGAAGCAGGGGGTGCCCCGGGGCAGGCGCGTGCTGAAGATCTGGTACCGGTAGTCTCGCGGATAGTTCCGATAGAGCATGATCCCCCAGGTCTGTACGTCCGCCTTCGGATAGCGGAGAGAGGAGAAAGGGACCCGCATTTCGAGGACCCAGCCCTCCTTGGTGATCCGGCCCGCCGACTCCCAAAAGAAGTCCGGCGACGGATCCTCGATGCCGCTGACGTCATCCGAGACCGCGTCGTACTGTATCCCACGCGGGTTGGCGAGGAGGAGAAGCCCTGTTCTGCCGTCGTGGCGGGGGTCCAGGATGATCCCCCCGTAGTCGGTATCGCTGGAAATGTTGTCCCGGTCTGCGTAGGGCGCCCGGATCAGGGCGGGGTTCGGGTCCTGGAACTCGAACGCGGCATAGAGGAAGTGATCATCGTAGGTGAGATAGCCGACGCTCTTGACCTTGGGGGGGACGTTGTCGCCGGGATTGGTCTCGTACCAGGTTTCAATCTTCGTGGCTCCCCGCCACCCGGGGTCCGAGAGGTCGCCGTCCACGGTGATCGGCCCCTCCGCTCTCCGGATCGCGATCACGCTGCGTTCGGGCTCCGCGGGCGAGGCCCCGGCGCCGAGGCCGACGAGGCAAAG